>NZ_JADYWS010000010.1:0-153405 GCF_015864715.1 Pseudoalteromonas sp. NZS71
CCAAAAGTAGGACCGTTCGAATTTCAAAAACTCGGTACACCATTAAGTCAAAGCATGCTTAACTGAATGGTGTTAGCTCTTGGGCGGCTTTTAATAAAAACACAGGTGTTTCTATTTTAGGTTAACATGTAAAACAATCCCTTCTTCCTACTCCATTTTATTAAATCCAATAAAGGACATATGTCCTTAATATTGGGATTTTGCATCTAAATAGTGATAAAAACACGTGGTTTTGTAGTTAAATGTTGCAAAAAAGTTTCTAATTATGTCTATATTTATGCAGTAAAATTGTCACACAATGGTATAATCTTAATCGTTCGTTCAGCCTTATAACATCGTTTTTGTACTCTCGGTAATAAGGTCCGCGCGCATGACGCAAGTCGCGAAAAATTGAACGAGCCCGCAATGAATACATTGCGCAACACAAAAAACCGTTGAACAAGAGTGCACAAAAAAGGTTAAACCCAACATGAAAGCAATGAAAAGATCTACGTTAGCTACCCTAATCAATGCAACGTTGTTCTCTGCAGTAGCAGGTACTTCATTTTCTTCTTTAGCTGCTGAAGAAAAAACAGCTAAAAAAAGTAATCAACTAGAAGTTATTCAAGTAACAGCTCGTAAACGTGTAGAAAACGCTCAAGAAGTACCAGTAGCAGTATCTGCTCTACAAGGTGATAACCTTGATGCGTATAGCTCAGCTGGTATGGATATTCGTTTTTTAAATGCGAAAATTCCAAGTTTATCTATTGAATCTTCATTTGGTCGTTCATTCCCACGCTTTTACGTTCGTGGTTTAGGTAATACCGATTTCGATTTGAATGCATCACAACCAGTATCACTTGTTGTTGATGAAGTCGTTCAAGAAAATGCAATTTTAAAAGGCTTCCCAGTATTTGATGTTGAGCGCGTAGAAGTATTACGTGGACCACAGGGAACTTTATTTGGACGTAACACGCCGGCTGGCCTTGTTAAGTTTGATACTGTTAAACCAAGTCAAGAGTTTGATGGTTATGGCTCTGTTTCATACGGTAGCCGTGGCGCTGTAGACACAAGTGGTGCTGTAGGTGGTGCTTTAACTGACCGTTTATCTGCTCGTGTTTCATTATTATGGCAAGATAAAGACGATTACATTGATAACCAAGCTCCAGGCTTTGAAGCTAAAGACGAGCAAGGTGGTTACACTGAAAAAGCGGCACGTGTTCAGTTTTTATATGAAGGCGATGATTTTACTGCTTTATTAAACTATCACACACGTGATTTAGATGGCTCGCCAATTGCCTTTCGTGCAAATGTAATTAAAACGGGTACTAACGAGCTAGTAGATAATTACGAAAGTGATGTTGTTTATCAAGATGCAGCATCTCGTTCTACTCAACAAGTAGAATCTGAAGGTGCAAGCTTAAAGCTTGAGTGGGAACTTAAAAATCACACAATCACTTCAATTTCTGCATGGGAAAGTGCTGAAATATATTCTCGCGCTGACATCGACGGCGGTTACGGTGCTTCTTATATTCCAGATTTCATGGGGCCTGGTTTTATCCCTTTCTCTTCAGAAAGTGCTGATGGCATTCCAGATCACGACCAGTTGACGCAAGAGCTTCGCTTATCTAGTAACTTTGATGGCGATTTAAATTATCAAGTAGGTGTTTTTTACTTCGATGAAGAACTAACAATTGAAAACTACAGCTACGATACATTCTCAACACCCGATGCTGGTGCTTTAAATGGCTATGTTCGTCAACAGCAAGATACTACAGCTTGGGCTGTATTTGGTTCTGTAGATTATACTTTTTCAGATGATTTAAAAGTAACAGCGGGACTTCGCTACTCTGATGACGATAAAGATTTTGTCGCTGACCGTACACTTAGCCCAATTGGCGGTGGTGCATTACTTGTAGAGCGTGATGTTAGTGACGACCATGTTAGCTGGGACTTATCTGCAAATTATAAAGTAAACGACGATGTTAACTGGTACGGCCGTGTAGCAAATAGCTTCCGCGCACCTAGTTTACAAGGTCGTATTTTGTTTGGTGATGATGTAACAACAGCTGAATCAGAAACTGTAACATCGTACGAAACAGGTATTAAATCAGACGTGTTAGATGGCCAAGGTCGTGTTAACGCGACTGTGTTTTATTACACAATGGACGACCAGCAACTTACCGCTGTAGGCGGTGGTGCTAACTTTAACCGTTTAGTTAATGCTGATAAAACGACTGGCTATGGTTTTGAGTTAGATACGCAGTGGGTATTAAGCGATGAGTTTAATGCAACGTTTAACTTAAGCTACAATAAAACAGAAATTAAAGATAACGATTTAGCTGTCGCTGTTTGTGCTCAATGTACTGTAACTGACCCAATTAATGGTTCTGGTCTTGCTGTACTTGATGGTAATAGCTTACCGCATGCTCCTGAGTGGATCTCTAACTTTACGCTTCGCTACACTAAAGAACTTACCGATGGTAACTTCTTCGCAAGCGGTGATATTTCTTATCGTAGTAAAATCAATATGTTCCTTTACGAATCAGTAGAGTTTGAAGGTAAAGAGCTTATTGAAACAGGTTTGCGTACAGGTTACACATGGTCTGAAGGCGACTACGAATACGAAGTAGCCGCTTTTGTTCGTAACTTATTTGACGAGCAACAAGTTATTGGAGCTGTAGACTTTAATAACAATACGGGTATTGTTAACGAAGAACGTTACGTAGGTGCTGAGTTTAAAGTTAGATTTTTCTAACTAATAGCTAAAAGTATTTACTTTAAAAGCCTGCATTGCGCAGGCTTTTTTATTTGTATAACCCCTTTTAGAGCTGCTAAAGTAGCGCCTAATTGGTTTATTTAAAGAGAAGAGCAATGGCTGGATTTTGGAATTACCGTGTAATTTTTTGTGAAGCAACGAAAGACGAAGCAGCGCAATATCAAATACACGAAGTAGAATATAACCTGAACGGTAAAGTGACTAACTGGTCAGAAACAGGCGCAGCCCCTTTTGGTACAACACTTGATGAGTTGAAAGATGACTCAGATCGTTTAAAAACAGCATTTGAAAAGCCTGTACTTAAAGTTATGCGTAAAACGCGTGGCTACGAGCTTGTTGATGTTGATACGGGTGAAGAAGCAACGGGTGAGCCACCAGCTGGCTTAACGCAATAACAACAATTTAATAAAAGGTGCTTAAGGCGCCTTTTTTATTGTCAAAATTTGGCTTAGGTTAAATAAGGAATGAGGATGACATTAGAAGCAGTATTATTTGATATGGATGGCACATTAGTTGATTCAGAAAGCATGCACTTTGTATGTTGGAGTAAACTACTTAAGCCTTATGGTGTTAGTTATTTAGAAAGTGATTTTTGTCAGCGCTTTTCAGGACGACCCACTTTAGAAGCTGCAATAGAGATTAAGCAAGAGCATAACTTATCAGTAAGCGCACAGTTTTTAGCGGATGAAAAATACCGTTTATTTGGCGAATATGTAATAACACATTTACCACCACTAATGCCGTTTACTGAGCAAACGTTGAAAGCTGTAAAAGCGAGTGGCTTAAAAATGGCGCTAGTAACGGGCAGTGCTAAAAGTGAAGCTATGCCAATACTTAAAGGTTTAGGATTTTATGAGCTGTTTGACACGGTGGTAACAAAAGACGATGTAACTAATCCTAAACCTGCTGGAGACCCATATTTACTGGCACTTAAGCAGATAAATATACAGGCAGGCAATGCAATAGCCGTTGAGGATACATTTACCGGCGTTACGGCGGCCAACAATGCTTTGTTACGTGTTGTAGCCATTGCCAATAGCCATACTAAAGATCACGATTTTAGCCTAGCTACTTATAAAATGAGTAACTTAGATGAGTTTTGGCAATGGGTGCAATCTCAACTATAGTTTAAGCCAACTTTTACTTGCTTGGATGCGCCAATGTTTACTATTAAACACCTGCTTTTAATTGTTGTTGTACTTTTTACGCAATGTATAAGTGCAGCACAACCCTCTGTTTTACTGGCTAAAGTATATAACGAAACTAAACATTACGATGTAAGTAAGTATTTAGTCAGTGAAAAATATGATGGCGTAAGAGCTATATGGACCGGCACGCAGTTTGTTACTCGCAAGGGCAATATTATCAATGCGCCGAGTTGGTTTACAGCGCCATTGCCAAATGTATGGCTTGATGGTGAGCTATGGACCAAGCGTGAGCACTTTTCTGCGCTTAGTGGCATAGTAAGAACTAAAAAACCTAATAATCATGATTGGCAAACTATTACTTATAAAGTATTTGATATGCCAGATGAAAATATGCCTTTTAGCACTCGTTATAAAAACTATAATGAGCTTATTACTAGCCTAAACTCGCCGCACATTAGCGTTGTAGTTCAATATAGCTTTACTAATAATGAGCAGCTCACAGAATATTTTGAAAACATAACTAAGCAGGGCGGCGAGGGCGTAATGCTACATTTGGCTAGTGCTAAGCACAGCAATGGTCGAAGCAATGCATTACTAAAATTAAAACCTTATTTAGATGCAGAAGCGGTTGTGATTGCGCATTTACCAGGTAAAGGAAAATACCAAGGTATGTTAGGGGCATTAAGGGTAAAAACAGCACAAGGGCAGGTGTTTTCGATTGGTACTGGATTTAGTGATGCAGAGCGCTCCACTGCGCCTGAGATAGGTAGCACTGTAACGTACCGATTTCATGGATTAACAAAAAACGGTTTACCGCGTTTTGCTAGTTTTTTACGAGTAAGAGATAGTTTATAACATTTATAATTTTTACAAAGTGTGCTAAATTGCGCGGCCTTTTTGGTAATGTGTGGTGAAGTATGTTTGTAGGTTTTGATTACGGTAGTTCTAATTGTGCTATGGGTGTAATGAGCGAGGGTAATGTTCAATTAGTACCGCTAGAGCAAGGAAAACATTACTTACCGTCTACACTTTACACTCATCACAGTGCCTTGGTTGTTGACTTTGTTGCTAAGCATTTACATGGCACAGCCCATGAGCATGACTTTTTAACACAGCGCCAAGCATTATTAAATACCTTACCTCGTATTAAGTCAGACCTTGATTTACAGCCTTCAGATGAAACCCTATTTATTGGTCGTGAAGCGATTAGCGAGTACGTGCAGTTCCCTGAAGAAGGCTACTTTGTTAAGTCCCCTAAATCATTTTTTGGCGCAACAGGTTTAAAGCAAGGTCAAATTAACTTTTTTGAAGATATCGCAACCGCGATGATCTTAAAAATTAAGCAACGCGCTGAGCTCTCTTTAGGTAAAACACTTACACAAACAGTGATTGGTCGCCCAGTAAACTTTCAAGCTGTGGGTGGTGAGCAATCAAATCAACAAGCGGTCGGTATTTTAGAACGTGCTGCTAAACGCGCTGGTTTTAAAGACGTAGAGTTTTTATATGAGCCACTTGCTGCGGGTATCGATTACGAGAGTGATTTAACTCAGGATCAAAAAGTACTCGTTATTGATATTGGTGGTGGTACGAGTGACTGCTCGTTTGTACAAATGGGCCCAAGCTTTAGAGGAAATAGCCAGCGCGATGGAGATTTTTTATCTCACAGTGGTAAACGTGTTGGCGGAAACGATTTAGATATTGCTTTGAGCTTTCATGGTTTAATGCCGTTATTGGGTTTAGGCAGTACGTTTAAATCAGGTCTACCTTTGCCTAATCAAGCGTTTTGGCAAGCGTGTAAAATTAACGATGTAAACTTACAAAGCCAATTCTATAGTGAAAGCCATACCCGAGAGCTAAATGCACAATTACGTGATGTAAGTGCACCTGAGCTTTATAAGCGTTTAATACATTTACAGCAAAACAAGCAAGGTCATCAGTTAGTACAACAAGGTGAAGCGGCTAAAATAGCACTTTCATCAGCTAGTGCGTTTGATTGTGATTTAAGCTTTTTAGATAGTGGGCTGAATAAAAATGTATCGGTAAGCGATTTAGCTGTTGCCGTTGAGAGTAGTATTAGCCAAATAGTTACTTTAGCAAAACAAGCAATCAGCGACGCTGCGACCACGCCAGACATTATTTACTTAACAGGCGGTAGTGCACAGTCACCATTGATTAAAGCGGCTTTAAGTGAGCACTTAGGTAATATAAAAATGGTTAACGGGGACCACTTTGGTAGTGTAACTGCTGGCCTGACTAAATGGGCCAGCATGCTTTATAAATAACCTAGATTACAATTGAGGTTTAAAGATCTATTTGTCGGGTTGCGAGGTATTTTTCGTAATCTGGCAATGTACGTTCAAGCTCTACATCCATAAGCGGTGAGCTTAATAACATATCTGCACTTACCTCATTACACGCCACCGGAATATTCCAAACAGCGGCTAAACGCAGCAGTGCTTTAACATCAGGGTCATGAGGCTGTGATGCTAATGGGTCCCAAAAAAATATCAAAACATGTATCTCATGTTCAGCTATTTTAGCGCCAAGTTGTTGATCGCCGCCCATAGGACCACTTAAAAGCTGAACTACATCAAGTCCCGTGGTTTTTTGAATTAAATGCCCGGTAGTACCTGTGCCATATAAAGTGTGCTTACTTAGTATTTCTTTGTGTTTTTCACACCATAATTTTAATGCTGCTTTTTTACCGTCGTGGGCAACTAAAGCAATATTTTTTTGTGCGGGAAGAGATTGTGTTTTTTGTTCCATGCTGATTCTTTTTTATTAGTTAGCTTAAACTCTGGGTAATAAATCTCTTAACCAAAGTGCAGGTTAGTTAAAATAATAGATTGATAGCAAGGGCTATAAATACAATGCCGGTGATCCTATCAATCCAAAGTTGGCTATTTGGGTTACGTCTAAAAAACTGTGCAATTTTGTCGCCAAAATAAATATACGTGCAGTCAATCGGAAAAGCAAAAATAGGGTAAAGCAAGCCAAAAAAAGCGAGTTGAAAAGTAGCAGATGAAAGCGTTGGATCTACAAATTGCGGAATAAATGCAATAAAGAATAATGCTACTTTGGGGTTTAATACTTCAGTCATCATGGCCTGAAACATGACATTACTTTTTTTACTGGTACTTATATGCGGTTTATCGGTTTGCTTGTCATCAGATATAGGCTCTGGCTGCTTTAGCGTGCCTTTAATCATCATAAATCCCAAATAACATAAATATGCTGCGCCTACATATTGCACTGCGGCATAGGCACTTGGGGAAGCTTTTAGGACTGCGCTTAGGCCTACAACAGCAAATAGAGTATGAATAACCCCACCTAATGCAAAACCAAAAGCACTTTGCATACCGGCGCTTCGACCATTAGCAAATGTTTGTGCCATCAAAAATGCATTTGATGGCCCAGGTGCTACAGCCATTAAAAAGCTGGCTAATAAAAACGAGACTAAAAAATCAGGATTGATCATTGAGCGCTTTTAGTTGGGTGCAAAGTATGTGCTTTTTTGCTCATTAAAATAATCCAAAGCGGAACTAGTAATAATAAATGAAAAGCAATTAACCACGGTGTACTTAACCCCAAATGTTGGGTTAAAACAACGAGTATACTCGCGCCACTCATTTGCATAGCACCAAGTAATGCCGAGGCTGTGCCTGCTTGTTTAGGAAAGCTCGACAGAGCCATACCTGCAGCTGAGCCTAAACTTAGAGCAAAGCCTAATGCTGCAATTAAAATAGGTAACATAAGCGCAAATGCCGTCTCTATACCGCTAAGGGCTAGCATTAAAACGCCTGAAAAAACCAGTACACTCACACCGACACGCAAAGCACGTTGGCTATTTCGTTTAATGTACGTTGGTAAAATAAAACTAGCGACAATACTTATTACGGCATTTAACGTAAACCAAAAAGTAAAGTCGGCTACAGTGCCGCCTAAATGCGTAATAAGCCAGCCTGGAGCTAGCGTCACATAAACTAATATTGCCGACATTGAGACCATACAAATTAGGCTATTAAACAAAAATACCGGTGTTTTTATAATAGGTGTAAAGCGACGTAAATCTAAAATATGCCCTTGATAATGGCTATCAGCAGGACGAGTTTCTCTAAAAAAGAATAGCGTAACAACAAGACCTACAATGGCAAACGCGGTTAAAAACATAAAGTTCATACGCCAGCCAAATTGTACGGTAAGCCAAGCTCCTAAAATAGGTGCCATTGCCGGAATAAAGCACACAATCCCGTTAAGGTAAGTGATCATTTGTCCACTTCGTTCACTACCATATTTGTCACGCACTATCGCAAATGCGACAACAAATGTGGCACAGGCTCCAAAACCTTGAAGGGCACGTGCAATCATCAATACTTCAAAAGAAGGCGAGTAATAGGCAAGTAATGCTGAGCCTGCATATAAACTTATACCCACTATAGCCACTGGCTTTCGGCCAAACCTATCGGCCAAAGGCCCCGCAATTAATTGGCCTAAACCTACTGTTAGCATAAAAATAGCAACGGTTTGCTGAACTTGTTGTTCTGTAACTGCAAATTGTTCTGCAATAGTAGGAAAAGCGGGTAAGTAAATATCGATTGCCATAGGGCAAAATATAACGAGTAACGCTAGGATAAGTAACAAAGTCATATTAGGTTTAGCGGGCTGTGTTTGCATTGAGTCTCCTTTTGCCGAGTATTTTAGGTGGGCACTCGTAAAAAAGAAAGGGCTTATGACCCTGCATAGGTTGTCATTTTTTATTTTTTGATTGGATTAAGCTAAAAAGGCAGTGTAAATGCACTTTTTAAAACTGGTCTGATGTGTTAATTTGAAAAAAGTAACTGTTGATGGAAAATAATAATGAGTAATAAATCCGCACTTGTACAAACATGGCACAAATTTAAGCGCTTACCTTTTGGGAACTGGCTTTTTACTAAAGCTGTTTGTTTTAAAGCGCCATATTTTGGTTCGATGAAACCTTACGTGCTCGATCTTCGAGAAGGGCATTGTAGTGCGGTGGTAAAAAATCGTCGCAGCGTCCATAACCATATTGGAACTATTCATGCTATTGCGCAGTGTAACTTAGCTGAGTTGTGTGCGGGTGTAATGGTCGATGCAACAGTGCCAGTTAAAACCCATCGTTGGATCCCAAAAGGGATGACAGTTAGGTATTTGGCTAAAGTAGATACAGATGTAAGAGCAGTCGCTGAAATTGATTTACCGCATAGGTGGATTGATAAAGAAGACTTAGTAGTACCGGTTAAACTGTATAATACCCGCAATGAGCTTGTTTTCACTGCAGATATTACTATGTACATTACTGAAAAAAGGTAACTTACGTTAAACTGATTTGACTCAGCTTTTATCAGCGGCTTGTTTATTTACAAACGATAAGTCGCTGCCATCTTCCTTCAACAATGCTTTAACTTCTTTTGCGGGTTTAAGCTCTTTCGAAATTAGTTCAGGCTCTTCTTTTTCAAAGCGTTGCTTTAAACTACCTTCAATTACTGCACCTGCATCAATACTCAATGTATCGTGAAACACATCGCCATGAACATGAGCGCCACTTTGTACTTTTACTTCACTAGCATTAATTGAGCCAATAACTTTACCCTTAACAATGACGCTTTTAGCTTCAACAATACCTTCAACAACACCCGTTGAGCCAATAACTAAATGCTCCACTTTTATATCGCCATCAATACGGCCATCAAGCTGTACTTCACCTTGGCTAACTAAAGTGCCTGTAAGGCGTACGTCTTCAGAAATAATAGACGGTGTGTGATTTACTCTTTTTAAATTAGAGCTAACTGTTTTTTGTTTTTTTCTACCAAACACGAGAAAGCGCCTTTGTTATTTTTAGAGGATTGACTTGTTTACCGTTAAGTAATACTTCGTAGTGTAAATGAGTACCTGTACTTCTGCCTGTGCTGCCCATTAAACCAATTACGTCATGTTTAGTGATTAACTGACCTTTTTTTACTTTAATTTTATTTAAGTGTCCAAATCGAGTCACTAAGCCATTTTTATGTTCAAGCTCAATAAAGTTACCATAACCACCATTGCGACCGGCACGAAGCACTACAGCGTCTGCTGGGGCAAATATCTCGGTTTTATGCCAACCGGCTAAATCAATTCCTTTATGAAAAGCATGATTACTATTCATTGGATCTTTTCTAAGACCAAAACTACTCGAAATATAATATTTAGCTTTAGCTAAGGGGAGGGTGTTTGGTAGTTCAGTTAAAAAGTTTTCTAAATTATTTAATGCTAATAACTTATCAACGATGGCTAAAAAGTGGCTTGGAATTTTTGTTTCGTTAAATGTATCAAGTGGGCCACCTTGTGCGGTTGTTTGGGCACTTAATATTAAGTGTTGCTCAAGCGCTGACTCAATTCCTGCGCCTTTAACCATAGCTAAAATAGCTTGGTGACGTTCGCTAATTTGGTTATCTAAAAAGTTAAAGCTTTGTTCATAATGATTATTCAAATTGGCAATTCTTGTTGCGAATGGAATTGGAGCTATTAACTGCGCCTGCTTACTTTTTGGATTTTCATCGACTAATGGTTCGTGAAATTCATTGCTGCTTTCATTGATTGGCACGTCAAGATCTGAATCAAGCTTAATAACGTCTTTGCTAATCGAAGCGGGAAGGGACTCTATCATGCTTTGCAGTAGCGCCTGCTTTTGCTCAAGTATCGTAAGTTGTTCTAATTGCGTTACTTGCAGGGCTTGCTGTTCACTGACTTTTTGTTGCCAAAGTGTTTGCTTGTTTATTTGACTTTGTTCTATGTCAGATATTTTATTAGTTTGTGTGTAAACGCGAAAGCTCGAAATACTCAGCCAAATAAAAGTGACTAAAATAAGCGATGCTACAAAAAGTTGAAACCAAGAGGCTAAAACAACATGCTTAACTTCGCCATTTTGGCGAATAAGTAGCTGACGAGCTGGGAAAAATTTATGATAAAAAGATTTTATAAATACTGACATGGCATATAAACACTGGCTATTAACCGAATTAAGATAGCAATTTGAGTTAAAAAAGCTAGAAAAAAATTGTAACTGTTCAAAAATTAATAAAAAAGGGCTGCTTTTAGTAAGCAGCCCTTTTAATCATTTTTTTAATACTCGTATTACTTTGTAGGCAGTACTGTGCTCTCTACAGAGCCAAAACCTATACGTGCATAGCCTTCTTTTTCACACCAGCCGCGCATAATAACGTTATCGCCATCTTCTAAAAAGCTACGTTGTTCGCCATTGCTTAGCGTAATTTTTTCTTTACCGCCACGAGATAGTTCAAGTAAAGAACCCGCTTCTTCGTGCGTTGGACCCGATTGAGTGCCCGAACCTAACATGTCACCTGGCATAAAGTTACAGCCATTTACTGTGTGGTGAGTAACCATTTGTGCCACAGTCCAGTAAGAGTGCTTAAAGCTAGATGTTGATACGCGCGTTGGGTTATGGCCTTCGCTACGCATTTTTTGCGTTTGAATTTTAACATCCATTTGAATATCAAAAGCACCTTGGTCGCGATTCGCTTTTGACTCTAAATAGTCCATAGGCTGTGGATCGTTTTCATCACGCGTCCAGCTTGTTCTATAAGGCGCTAGCGCTTCGGTTGTAACAATCCAAGGTGATACAGTTGAAGCAAAGTTTTTAGCTAAAAATGGACCAAGCGGTTGGTATTCCCACGCTTGCAAGTCACGTGCTGACCAATCGTTAAATACACAAAAGCCAAATACGTGGTTTTCTGCATTTTCAATCGCGATTGCATCGCCCAGTGCATTGCCTTTACCTAAGTAAATACCCAGCTCTAGTTCGTAATCAAGGCGTTTACAAGGACCGAATGACGGCACTTCTGCATCAGGCGCTTTAGTTTGGCCTTTAGGGCGATGAAATGTTTGACCCGATACGTCAATAGATGAAGAGCGACCATGATAACCAATAGGTACCCATTTATAGTTAGGTAGTAATGGGTTATCAGGGCGAAATAAACTACCCACAGCTGTAGCATGATAAATAGAAGTGTAAAAGTCGGTGTAATCACCGATACGACAAGGCAAAGAAAACTCTATGTCAGATTGTGCTACAAGCGTATCGCTAAGCGCTTGTTGGTGCTCAGAGCCTGCTCGTAGTGCTTTTGAAAGCGCTAAACGCAGTGCTGACCAATACTGCCCCCCTAAACCCATAAATGTATTTAGAGTTGCTTCACTTGCTGCATCAGCGGCTGTTTTAGCGTCACCTGTTAAAACATTTAATTTACTCAGTTTTGCTAAATCAATTACTTGGTCACCAATTGCAACACCACCACGAAAGGCCTCATCAGACCCTTTACGGCGAAACTCTGCAAACGGTAAGTTTTGAATAGGGAAGTCGCAATTATCAACATTAGCTGACTCTACCCAGCTGGTTAAATTAATATCGTGGGTTTCGTTAATTAGGCTCATTACATTTCCTTTGGATTTTACTGTATGGCGACAAGGTATAGTTTATTTAATCATACTTGTACTTGGCGCCATACTTTTTAAATATTAAAACGACAAAAAGCAGCGAAGTTCGCTGCTTTTAATTTACTCAAATATTTTATAAAACGCCGCGACGCTCTTGGTCACGTTCGATTGATTCAAATAATGCTTGGAAGTTACCTTCACCAAAGCCACCATCATCAACGCGTTGGATCATTTCTATAAATATTGGACCAAATAAGTTTTTAGAGAAAATTTGTAATAAATAACAATTTTCACTTTGGCTATCTACGAGTATCTGGTGCTGACGAATTTTTTCTTTATCTTCAGCTACCCAAGGTACTCGGTCAAAAATAGTATCGTAGTACTCTGGGATAATATCGAGCGTTGCAATTGTTGATTTATCAAGCTTATCAAGAGAACTTACTAGGTCATCTGTTAAAAACGCTAAATGTTGAACGCCTGGGCCGTTGTACTCACCAAGGTATTCATCAATTTGGTTGTTATCGTTACCTTTACCTTCGTTTATTGGAATAGAGAAGGTGCCACATGGCGATTTAAGTGCATACGAAATAAGCGCTGTTTTTTGACCTTTAATGTCAAAGTAACGTACTTCTGTAAAACCAAATACGTCTTTATAAAAGTTAGCCCATTTTTCCATGGTGCCTTTATAAACGTTATTGGTTAAATGATCGATTCGGATAAAGCCTTTATCTTCTACAACACTTTGCGTTTCTAAATCTTCAAAATCGCTTTCGTAAATAGTGCCTTTGTCGCCAAAATTCTCAATAAAGTAAATTAGGCTGTCGCCAATGCCATAAATTGCAGGGTAAGGCATGTTTTTATGTGTTGAATCAGTGGCTGGTTTTGCACCACGCTCTACTGCAGTTTCAAATGCTTTTTGTGCATTCTCAACACGCCAACCCATTGAACAAATAGCAGGACCATGGCTTTTAGCAAATTCTGCAGAAAAACCTTCACGCTCGTTATTCAGTAAAAAATGAATATCGTTTTGGTTGTAATAAACAATGTCTTTACCTTTGAATTTTTTAAGCTTAGAGAAGCCAAAATCAGTAAATACTTTATCCATATAATCAGCATCAGGTGTTGCGTACTCGGTAAATTCAATACCGACTAAACCTAAATAGTTATTTACTTCACTCATTATTATTACTCCCGCAATTAAGCACTGCGATTATGTGTTGTTGTCATATTGCAGTAGATAATCAACCAGATTTTTGATTTGGGGAAGGGGGAGGCACTATTTAGTGTGTAGTGTATGTGTAAATTTTATAAGACGGTTATTATAAAGTTACGTGTTTGTAATACAGTTAAGTAAAATGAAGTTATACGCCATAGGATTGAATAGTGGTTTTTATTCTTAATTTGTTGTTTTTAAATAATAAAAAGGAGGGTTCACCTGCATGAAGCCTCCTTTTAGAATGAACAAGAAAAAGCTTAGTTGTATTTAATTATTTACACTTTTAGAGTTGCCACCAAAGAACTTGTTACGTTGCTCAATCCATTGGTTTGTTTTTATCGCTGGCGCAGCTTGATAGTGACGTTCAATCGTTTGATTTAACACTCGCGTCGGTTGCTCAAAGGACAACTTTTGTTGTGCGCCGCCCATACTTTTAATTTCATCTCTGGTCATAGCACGTCCTGCATAAAGCAGCGAGTTTAAGTACCCTGGTACTGTCTCGTAATTGTTATCTGTCAAAAGTAATACAGATTGATTGAGTGCCCAGCGACTATCGATTTCGCCATCCTCTTTTACGCCAGCAAGTTCTCCATCTATATAGACTTCAAACACCCCATTGGTTGGTGCTGTATAAAATACAAAAGCTATACGATGCCAAGAGTCGGGTTGTGTATTGCCAAAATAGCCGCTATCGCTAGTTGCTTGTCCATAGCCGCCGCTTGGGTCAATAAACATATCGGCATCATCATTAAGATAATCAGTTGTATTGGCTTGCATAATTGCACGGTAAATATCTTTACCTTCTGCGGGCCAGTATAAATCCATTACCAAGGTGTAGTCAGACACCATTCCTTCATTTGCAAAGTCACCATTTGCTGGTGTGTTTAAATCAATAAGTAAGCCTTCTGTTGGAGCGTGGCGAGAAAACGCCATAACACCTGAAGGACCATCACTTAAATCATCAATATTTAATTGAGTAGTGGTGCTATATTGTGTCTCTGCAGTGCCCCAATTTGTTTCATCTGGATCAAAGTAGCTAAGTACCGAAGGTCCAAAATCAGCTGCTAACGGGTTGTTAGTATCGTCAAAGTTCCATACGGTTACATTTGCTAAGTTGTTACATGAATAAAGTTCGGTGTCAGTGTCAAGGTGTAGGCACTGACTTGTTCTGGCACGTGCATATTTATCAAGTAGCCACCAAGCTTCAGCTATTGGTTCTACGTTTGAGAATGTAACACTATTAAAAAATAAATCAGGATTCAAAGCTGCTCCTTTAAATAGTGCAACTTCGTAATTATTAGTGGGTTGTATATCTTCAGGTTTAAGTAAAAACCAATCTGGTTGACTTGCAAACATCGTTGTTAAGTCGCTTCCCGATACTGTTACTTTATAAATAGAGTTAAACCCTGGCGTATTTGATGGCTGTCTTTCTACGTAAAAAGCTTTATGGAAGTCTTCTTGAGTCAGTGTGCCGGGTGTCCAGCGCTTTTGTACTAGTTCAGGGTTAAGTAATGCTGCGCTAATTGTGCTTGAATGTTTTGCGGCTAAGGCGGTGATTTCGGCTAGCTGCGCATCAGTTGGATAGTTTTCAGAAATAGCGATTTCAGTTTCTGCATCGGGAGCATAACGCCCCATTATCTCATCTATAGCTAGTTTTGTTGCCTCATCGCGCTCATCAATTGTAGCGGTTTCAATCGTTTTGTAATCAACAACTGGGGATGATTTATCAGCTAAATTAAAAGTAAGCGTTAAGTCAGTAATACCTTTAGCATAAAAGTCCGGTTGTAAAACAATAGCGCCGTTATCAAGGGTTGTGTAGCTTTCCCCACCGTGTGTATGGCCGCCAAGTACTAAGTCTATACCGGGTACGTTTGTTGCCATATCAGTATCTTGGCCTACACCTAAATGGCTCAACATAATCATGTAATCTACATCATCACTGTATTGGTTTACGATGCTTTGTGCGATTTGTTGCCATTGCCAGCTCATTTTAAATTGTTTAATAAAATCAGGGATCGGATCATCTTGAATTGGTTCATCTAGCTCATTCCATGGCACTGAGGTCATGCCAAACACACCAAGTGTAATACATCCTACTTGAACTTTTGCAAATCCTACGCCTGCAAAATCTTGTAGTTGCTCTGCTTCATAACGAGTATTACTAGCAAGTACGATTGCATTTTCGTCTTGGGAATAACTTAGTAATTTTTCAGGGCCCCAAGCATAATCATGATTTCCAACGACTCGCAGGTCAAACTGCATTGCTTTTATAGCTTCTTCTGTCGCGGTACCTTGTGATAATTGCTCAGCAACGGTGCCTTTTTCATAGTCGTCACCACCGTTTGTAAATAAGGTGTGCGGGGTTTGGCTTGCTACTTGGTTGTAGTAGGCTTTGATCCGGCTGAAATATTGCTCTTCATAGCCAAAGCGAGCATGTAAATCTGCAACGTGAACAAACCTTACCGATTGCTCTGTTGCATTAGCGTCGCAAGTTGGGCCGATATTTGCGAAAGCTTCATTGCGCTGCATTTGTATTGCATATGTGCCCAGTGTTGTTACTTGAGCGCTAACAAACCCATCTAAAACTATTGAATTTGTAACAGTATCCCAATTAGCGCCCGATAGTTTTGCGATAAACAGTTGTCCGCCTAATGCATAGTCATCAGGGATTTTTATTGTAATGGTAATAGGTTTTTCAAGAGTAAGCGTGGAGGGCGTAAGCGCATGTAAATCAGAAATTATATTTTGTTGTATATTCGTCTCATCTAATAATGTTTTCTCGTAGGTAAGCTCTACATCACTAGAAATAGCACTGGAAGGTGCATTAAATATAAAATTGCCTTCGTCTAATGTAACGTCTAAACCATTAGCGCTTGATAGTGTTAATTTGCTAGGTTCAGGCTCAACAGGATCGTTTGGATTAACCGTCACTTCATCACCGCTACCACAGGCAGTTAGAATAAAGCTAAGAAATATAAATATAATAACACGTGATATCGTTAACGATTGCATCTACGGATGTCCCTGAGTCTATTCAATAACCAATCAGGATATAATATCAGTTAACGGTGGAAGGGCAAAGTTGAATAAAAAATTCCCCCATAGAAGCTATGGAGGAATTGTCTTAGGTTATATTGCTACATTTGAAAAAAACAATAATTAAGAGACTTTCTCTTCTAAACCTTGTTTTTCCCATACTTTAGCTTTAAAAGTCATTAGTACTAAAACAACACCAACACCAATGCTAAATAATGCAATTTGTAAGTATAAGTTAGGAATTTCATCAACATTATTCGGATCGAAATTACCAGCAAGTAAACCCGCAATAATATTACCAATCGAGTAAGTTAATACAAACACACCCATCATTTGGCCAGTGTAACGTTTAGGCGATAACTTACTTACAGCACTTAATGCTACAGGGCTTAAACAAAGCTCACCCACTGTATGTAAAAAGTACGTAGTAACAAGCCAGTAAGGCGCAACTTTTAAGCCTTCAGCTGCGTAATGAGCTGCCATAAACATCACTAAAAAGCCTGATGCCATGATAATTAAGCCAATTGCACACTTAACGCTGTAGCTAGGTGATACTAAGCTTTTAGATAAGTTAATCCAAAGCGCTGCAAAAAATGGCGATAAAGCAATAATAAACAGTGAGTTTAATGATTGAAACCACGTTGTAGGGATTTCAAAAGTACCAATAAGGCGGTCAGTATAGTCGCGAGCAAATAAGTTTAATGATGAACCAGCTTGTTCAAAGCCAGACCAAAAACATGCAGATGCAATACATACTAAAAATAGTGCCCACATTCTTTGTTTTTCTGCATCTGTTAAATTACCTGTAAAGTAAATAACACCAAAATAAACAAAAAAGATAATAGTAAATACAATCGCTGTGTAACCTGCAACTACAGTTGGATTAATAACAATAGCGCCGGTCATTGCAGCCGTAGTAACTGCAGCAGCTGCAATTACAAATGCTGCAATACCGCCCCATGCACGTGAAGTACCTTTAGAGCCTAATGGATTAGCCGGTAAAGCGCTGTGCTTTGGTAAGTTATTAAGTGTGAGTTTGTACTGCACTAAACCAATGGCCATACCTACAGCTGCCGCACCAAATGCCCAGTGCCAGCCTACGTTCTCCATAAAGTAACCACATACGTAGTAACCTATTAAAGAACCCATGTTAATACCCATGTAATAAATAGCGTAACCGCCATCACGACGCTCATCAGCATCGCTATATAATTGGCCTACCATTGCACTGATATTTGGTTTTAGTAAACCAGTACCTGTTGCTACAAATATTAAGCCAATAAAGAAAGAATAATCATGTGGAATAGCCAAAATAATATGGCCAATCATAATAATTATGCCGCCATACCAAACTGCTTTTTGACCACCAAACAATCTATCAGCTAGCCAACCACCTGGTAAGCCTAAAAAGTATACTGCGCCTGTGTACAAACCATAGATTGCAGCAGCTGATGCAACAGTAAAGGCAAGGCCTTCTTCTTGTAAGCTTGCTGTCATGAATAATACGAGCATAGCTCGCATACCGTAATAACTCATTCGTTCCCACATTTCAGTGAAGAACAATGTCGAAAGTCCTTTAGGGTGGCCAAACCAACCACTATCTGGAGCTGAACTCATATTTACTTCCTAACTTTAAGAATTGTTGTAATGGCCTTATAATTTTTTGCTTTAGCTATCTTAATATTTAGTCATACTAAAATGCTCGACCATCAGTTTATTATTTGTAGCTAAGATAATGATTTGCTATATGGTAGTAACACCAGAAGGTAAGAGACACACCCTTATCCTAGTTACAATTGGGCACAAGTATACATATACCTTAGTGCTAGGGGAAGTATTGCGCGGTGTATCACCTTATGCCAAGTTAGAACTCAGCATAAGGAACAATAGGGGTACCTGGGAACTCAAGCGTTCCATAAACAGGGTTAAAATAGTAACGTATGTAAAGTTGACCAAAGTTTGGTTCGTAAAAGTCAGAACGATCGATGGCTAAGTAGCCACCAAAGAACCAATTCGGCGTTATTCTATACTCAAAACTACCTTCAAGATTATATGAAACACCAGAACTTGTTTCACCTTCAAATACAGGGTCAACACCTGTTATTGATTCTCTATCATACGCAGCTATTTGCAAATCGCTATCGTTAGGGAAGAAATCAATAGATTGAGTTTTTGTTTGCGAGTACGAAACACCGGTTTTTAATCGATAAACAAAATCATCGCCCCAACGCGCGTCATAAGTGAGAGGCACGGATAAACCTACATAGTTTTGCGGACTGTAATAACCACCATGGCCCCATGTTTCTTCACTTAAATTATACTTGTATGCCCAATGTAATAAGCTAGCGCCTACGATAAATTCACGCTTTTGATTGCTTATTACACGGTAATAAGTACCGCCCATCATACGATAGCGTTGGTTGTCTTTTACATTTTGGCCTTTATAGAGGGTAAAGTCGGCGCTTGACCAAAAACCCCATTTTCCGCCTAAGTCGTGTGATACATTAGCTGTTAGGCCTGTAGAGCGTACGCCCCCCCCAAACTTTACCTGTATTTACATCTTTTAAGCCCGCATAAGAAAGCACTGAATTTGTAACTGGGCGCTTTTCAAGTTCTAGGCTGTATCCAAAGTCGCCAAAACTGTCTGCGTAATTTACACCCCACACAAAGTCTTCAATTAAAAAGCCAAGTGGGGTAGTGCCTACATCTACACGCCAGTTTTCGTTTTGCCAACCAATACCTATATCTACACCACTTTCCTCTGGTGTCACTTCATCGACTGAACAAGTGAAAATACATAAAGCACCTTGTCCGTAGCGACTACCAGCGAACTGCTCATCAAAGCGAGTTGTTTGTGCGCTAATAGTAGTTGGGTCTACTTTAATAAAACCTTGGCCTTGCCAAAGTGGAAAGTAAGCTTCAATCGGTACTAAGCCCGCACCAAGTGTTGCTTCACTTTCGGTACTTGTTTGCCCACTAAAGTTAACACCCATGGCAATGTAGGCTTGGTTTTTGTTTTGCTCGTTTATTAGCTCACGTTTAGCACCGTTTACATACCATTCATCGTTTTCATCTATTTTTAAAAGCGCTCCGTAAAGCTCTTTTTCGTTTAAAGTACGATTAGGTGACAGGGTTTGTGCGTACCAAGATTGTGCTTGTTCGGTTTCGTTGAATTTGCTGGCTACTTGAGCGCCTAAATAACGTAGTTCTTGATCGTTGGGTGACTTTTCAACAAGTTGCTTAGCTAAATAAAGTGCGTCTCCAGAGTAATTAAACTCATTGAGAGATGACATGATTTGGCGTTGCAAATAACCCTCTTGCGATGTGGTTTGCGCTATCGCTTTTTGCGTAACTTCTTTTGCTTGAAAGTCGTCTCCAAGTTCTATGTATGCATTAGCAATAGCGAGTAGTGCTTGAGGCTCTATGGTTTGTTTATTTTGTACTTTTTGCTGATACAAAATAACGGCCGCTTCATATTGTTCTAGCGCTAAATTTGCATTAATAAGGGCAGTAGTTGTTGCTGGAATATCTTTATATTTTTGATCAAGCTGATTGAGCTTAGCAATTAAATCACTGCCAGTGTAAAACTGGTTTAGGTAGTTATTTTGTAACTGAACATATTGAGCCGTTTCGTTTTCAGAAGCGCTTTCTGGTAACACGTAACCCTCAAACCAGCGTTTTATTTCAACTTGGTTACCTTGCTCTAGTATCCACTGGCCTTGTAAAAGGTGCCAATAAGGCGACAAAGATGAGTCAGATGAAAGGGCACTTGAAAGTAATTTAAGAGCATGTCGTTTTTCATCAATTTTGTACCAACTATTAGAAAGCTCAGCTTGCATTTCAGGTGTTAGCTCTCTTGCTTCTAAGTTACTTAAATGGTAGATAGCGACAGATTTATTTTTTAAATCAAGATATTGCTGACTTTGCGTAAGAGACTCGTTAAGCAACAATTGCTGCTCTAAAGCAATAATATCTGTATCTCGATTTTTAAAAGGAATATATTTAAGTGTATCTAAAGCACCTTCATAATCATTTATAGAGCGCAAAAATAAAGCATGGCTATATCTAATTTGGGGGTTTAGCGGAAATTGCCACAATACATTATTAAATAAATCACGTGCTTGTTGAGTGAGGCCTTTTTGTTGGTATATAAAAGCTAAATCGTAATATAACCAAGGTTGCTCAGGTGAAAGCTCAATAGCTTGCTTAAGTAATTCTTCTGCTTTTTCTAGCTCTCCACCATTAGTATACTGACTTGCTTTATCTCTTAGAGTATTACTGGTAGCTAGTGCATATGAGGGGTAGATTAAATCTCGTTGCTTTGCATTTAATGAATTATAAAAGTTGCGAATTGATTTTTGGTTTTGATCTAGTTGCGCGATATTTAATAAGCCAAGTAAGGCATTTTCATATAAAGGATTGGTTTTTAGGGCAGCTTGATAGGCGGTAGCAGCTTGTGTGTAATTTCCTTGAGCTACTAGTAATAGGCCTTTGTTATAAAGAAAAGCTTCTTGGTCATGATTTAATTGCTCAGCTAGATTTAGTTTTAATTGTGCTGTTTTAAAATCAGATTGCTCTATAGCATCTTCCATTTCAGACATATACAGCCAAAACTTCGCAACTGTCGCGAGTTCTTTAAGTCCTTCACGCTCATCAAAATTAGGTGTATATTTTTGCGCGGTAAAAAAATAGTAATAAGATTTTTTGTAGTCGCTTTTCGCTAAATACAAATACCCTAAGCTGCGCATAATTTCTTTATCGGTTGGCCGCCCTTTTAAAGCATTTAATAGTAGGGGCTCAGCTTCTTTTAATTTTTTATTATTAAGTAAACGATCACCTTTAAGCCAAAGCTGATACGCAGGATCGGCAAGTAATGCTTGCCTTACTTTAAAATCTCGTTGGAAATCTTCGTATTGTAACTTACCTTTACTACTAAATGGGTACACAGAGAAGTATCGTTGGTATTGCTCAACTGTATTTTGAGTAAGATCCATGCTCTTAAGAGTTGCAAGCCAAATAAACTCAACTTCATTAATAAAAGAAGGGCTAGTTCCGTAATTACTTAAAATATCTAAAGCTTTATTATTTGCTGGGTTTTTCCTCAGTAAATGGCGAGCATAAGGTATTTCTACTTGAGCGATATTAGAATAGCTTTTTAATAACTTTTCATAGCCTTTTTTAACACTTTCCCATTGGTCGCTGTCTTGCCCATACCAGCTTAAATGCTCAAGCTCGTAATTAAGTGTAGGGTAGGTGTTTTTAAATATTTTATTGTATATTTCACGGGCTTGTTCATAACGTCCAGCTCGAGAAAGTAGCCTAGCTTCATGAATTAAAGATTTATCTTTACCCTCAATACGAGAGAGTATTTTAAGTTTTTCAACACAAGGGGCTTGCTTAGTGAGTCCGTTATCTATTTTGCTTAATAATTGGTTGGCTTTCACTGATTCGCCATTGGCAAAATTATAACGCGCTACTGCGCACTGTGTTTCTATTCGGGCAGGGGCAATAGCGACTAGCTTTCGCAAGCTATCTTCAACTAGTTTTTTATTTTGCTGTGCTTCACCAATACCTATTTGGCTTAGTAACCAATCAACAGATTGCGTATCAATATCGTTGACTGTGTTAGCGCTTAATCCAGAGCTAAGCGCTAATGTGCAAGCGAGGGCAAACCTTAACGGCATTCAGTGCTCCATACCGGTTGTAGCGTCCCATCTGCTGTAATTGAAAAACGTTTATTTAAAGCACTTGCACCAAACAAGTTAAGTACGCTGTCGTAATAACGAGTCTGGGTAAATGATTTATCAATCATTAGTTTTTGCTGAATAGCCATTACTGTAGAATTATAGTTATTAGTCGCTAGTAAAGGTAATAGAGCTGAGTTAAAGCCTAGAGGGCCTCTTTTTTCAGATTTTCCTGATTTAGCAAAAGTATTTAAAGGCACGTAACCACGTTTATTAATTGTTTCTATAAAAGGGTTAAATTGCGCTAATAGCTCTTTTTTATAAGGTGCGTTGTCTGCCATCATACTTGCCCATAAATATACTCTAATAGCGTTGTAACTGCCCAAGTCGCTCGTTTTTTTATCGTAGTAAAAGCCGTTATCTGCATCAAACATTACCCAGTCAGGGCTAACACCTTGCTTTGCTGTATCTAAAATCAACTTTGCTGAGCCTTCGTGCAGTTGATGCCAAGGCGAGTGTGGATAAAGCTTTTTAAACTGCTGATAAATAAATAACGGTGAGTAGCTTGGGTTTAACTTAAAACGCTCATTATCAAATTCAAAACCAGTAGGGGCGGGTAGTAATGATAAACCTAGGCCCGAAATATAGGCGGTTTCTTCACGCATTATCCGTTGTGCAAGTACGGCTGCTAATATGCTGTAGCGGCGGTCATCCCAAAGAATAGCAGCTTGCGATAAACTATATGCTATCCATAAGTCAGAATCAGACGCTGGATTTGAATCTAAAATTCCGCCAACATTTTGATTGTTAACACCCCATTGCCATGCCGGTAAACGAGTGCTTAAATCACCCTCTGACAAATGTTCTTGCGTCCAATCCAGGACTAGGTCAAACATTGCTTTGTCATTTGCTACGACAGCAAAAAATAAGGCATAAGATTGGCCTTCAGAGGTTGTGACTTTTTGCTCACTCCCCAAATCAATAACGCGACCATCTTGGCTTATAAAGTTACTTTTAAACGTTTGCCATGCATCCCATGGTTGGCATTGCTCTATTTGTGCATTGGCATTAAAGGTAAATAATGCAATCACGGTAAAAAATACATTAATGAGTGACTTCATTACTTATCTCCTTCAGCTAATCGCTTGTATGTTAATGCTTGTAGTAATCGCCATATAATAAATGAGATCAGCAGTAGTGTTAAAATAGACAATAGTGCCAGTACAAATGGGTGATCCGATAAATGGAACCAAATTAGGGTATGCACAGGAATGTGACCAACAAAATATTGCTCATCAGTTTTAATTGTCTTAATGCCTTGAGAATTTATGACTGCAGCACTGCCTTTAATTTGCGCAAGAGCTTCTGAACTCATTAACGCATCATCTAGTAGAGTAAAGGCTTTTTGTGATGTTGCACTAAGCGATACAATTGAACGCTCTGAATCAAACGGTGATTGAAAGCCAGTAATAACGGCCATATCACCACTACTTTTTATACTTACTTGGACTTTATCTGTTGTCTGCTCATCGTAAGCACCATTGTATATGGCTTGTTTTATAGCGCGCTGATTATTATCAAGCAGGATATTGGTTTGCGCATCTTCATCTAAGTTATTAGCAATGCTATTAGGTTTTGCGATAACTAAGATATCTTTATCATCTAAGTTGGCATCTTGATTTAAATGAGCAACACTTATTCTATGAGCGGGGTAGCCTGTAATAGCACCAAAGTGGCCTGTTAAATTAAACAATACAGATAGTGCTTTAGGTGATGGAACTTCATCTATCAATACTAAAGTTTGTTGTAAGTCTGCGTATTTTGTAAATGGGAATCCGCTGTTTGCAAATACATTTAAATCAGGCAGAGCCATGTAATGGTCAAACCCACTTACATCAATGTTAGAGTTTCCATCAATTACCCCGTACTCGCCACCAGGTGGAGCAACGGCACATTCGCCTTTTTTAAGTACTGCAAATCTAAAGTCAAAATTTAACTCATTTCGGCTGGCAAGATTAATACCGTCTAATGAAAAGTCTTCAGCGCTTTGCGTTGTGTCTGTATTAGCAATTAAAGGCAGCAACGTTTTAGCGGTAGTTAACGATGTGTCTTTTTTATCAAGTAAAAAACCACTTATAAATTCTTGGTTTATTAACATGTTTAAACGTGAATTTAATGTTTCGCTCTCTGGCGTATTACGGTATTGCAAAGTAATAGGAATACCTTTTTCACGCCAAGTAAATAAATCAGGTGCAAAACGAACATTTAATTTTATAGGGCCGTTGTTAAGACCCTCAGCTTGTAACTGAGTTGGGTAGTCAATAAGCTCGTCAAAGTGCACGGGACGATCGTTTCTTAGCCATCTCGGCGCATCATAAGC
The DNA here is from genome assembly GCF_015864715.1 of Pseudoalteromonas sp. NZS71. Classification (NCBI taxonomy): domain Bacteria; kingdom Pseudomonadati; phylum Pseudomonadota; class Gammaproteobacteria; order Alteromonadales; family Pseudoalteromonadaceae; genus Pseudoalteromonas; species Pseudoalteromonas sp. NZS71. The sequence goes on from NZ_JADYWS010000010.1 coordinate 24,671, forward strand.
TTTACGCAGTGGGAGTTTGTTAATAGCCTCGATGCTTGCACTTCGGCCAGTCATAATTTTATGACCAAATACAAGACCAGTGACCGCTGTTTTTAAGTCTTTTTCGTCACGCCCCAAAATTAACAGCATTTTATTGTATCTGTGAATAGGGCTTGAAATTAGCTCGACGGTTGGCTTTTCAACATCTGGATAATCTTTTAAAAAATCAGGTTTTGAGTCATTAGTAATAAACACCACACTATGCTGCTCTGGTGCTTTATTTAAAACGACTGGAAAGTTAGCGCCACGCCAGTCAGCTTGTGCGCCAAACCAACTAGATAAAGTGGCTGCAGCTTCTATTGCTTGTGTATTAGGTGTGCTTGCAAATACAAAAGGTAAGTTTAATTTGTTGTAATCTTTAGCATCAAAAAATGGTTCTGGTAAATATTCAAGGCGGCTATCAATTGCTAACTGTTTTTGATCAAGCGTGATGTGGCTTGATTTGTTTATTTCAGTCCAAATTGAGCGGCTAAAGTAATCTTGGCATCGTAAGTCGTAGTAGCCAACTAGTTCAAAGCGAATTTGGTTGTAGTCTTGGATGTATTTAGCATTTAGGTCTAGGCTATGACTTACCGTATTTTTTACAATACTTAATTGCTCATTAATAGGTAAAACAGTAACTAAGTTATCGTTAAAATAAACTTTTAAATGCGATACATTAGCCAGCAATGAAGGTGAGTTGGTGTACGAAAAGTTAAGCTTTAGATTAGTGCTTAATTTATCAATTCTATTTGTGAAATCGACTCGAGAATTATTATTCACGCCGTCGAGTTTATAGTCGTTGAACCCTAACTTTTCAAAGCTAAGACGTAAACTAGAAACCTGAGCGCTCTCAGGGTAGCCATTTACAAACATAGTTTTGTCGTGCATAGGCTCGATAGCGAGCACTTGATATGCGCTACTAATAAGTAACAATGTTAGAAATGTATTAAGTAACTTTTTAATCATAATTATTATGCACTATCGTTTTTTTTGGAGTAAATGAATTTATGTAAATGACAGTATTAGTCATAAACTTAATTATAGGTTGTAACGCTCTTGGGGCATGAAACAATAAATTACTAAAGCCCCGTAAACTGGTTTTTTGCACTTCTTTGAAGCTATACGATGGACGGTCATGTCTAAAGTTATTTTGCCAATCTAGCCAAGCATCTGCTCTGGAGAAAGTACATTGTATAAAAGCTCTTTGCTTTTCGAGGGATAAATCTTTAAGTGTAAGGCCAATTTGTTTTTTACGGGTATTACATACATACGTTGTAAACGAAAATTGCTTGTTACCGCGACTCATTAATAATTCAATTTTATCGTTAACGCGGCATAAATGTGCGTGTTCAGTCTCTATACCTACACCGTTATCTGAATAATCCGTTATTTTTACTTTTAAAGTATGGCCATTTGCTAAACGAACGCCGGCAGGAAAGTTTGCCTTTATACGATGCGAGTGCCTCACTTGGCGAGCCTCAGCAGCAACCGCAACCGCAGCACCCAAAATAATAATATTATAAAAAGCCCAACCCATACTTATTATAAGTACGCCAATCTGGCTTGAATCACCTAAAAACAGACGTAATACACCCACTATTATTCCAAGTAAGTTAATAAGTAAGAGAATTAAATACGGTTTAGAAATCCCCCAGTCGTAATGCTCTTCATCATTTAAACCGCCTTTTTCGGTTACGTTAAATTTACCTTTATTAGGATTAAATAAAGCAACGGTAGTTGGTTTTAATATGTACCAAGCAAGTACTGACTCATACACTTCACCCCAGAAGGAGTAACGGTATTTACCTTGAATGCGTGAGTTAGTCGCTTTTATTTGAATTAGTGTCGGTACCACATAGATAAAAATAGCAATAAAAGGAGCATAAATTATGTAGGCATTAAAATATATTAGCGCCAAAGGAGCTGTTAAAAATACAATACGAGGAATACCCGATAGGAAATGCAGCATTGCGTTTATATAGCATAATCGTTGAGGGATGCTTAAACCTTTACCCATCAATGGGTTATCAAGCCTAAATATTTGTGCCATACCACGCGCCCAGCGAATACGTTGGCCTATATGCGCTGACAAGCTGTCGGTAGCAAGGCCTGCGGCTTGTGGGATGTTTATATATGCAGTTTTATAACCTGCGCGCTGCATACGAAGGGCCGTGTGAGCATCCTCAGTTACTGTTTCAAATGCAAAACCACCAATGTTATCAAGCGCTTCTCGTTTTAATACGGCACAAGAACCACAAAAGAAGGTTGCATCCCACATGTCGTTACCATCTTGAATCAATCCATAAAACAACATGTTTTCGTTAGGGATTTGACTGTGGTTATTAAGATTTCGCTCAAATGGATCGGCAGAAAAAAAGTGATGCGGTGTTTGGACCAAACACACTTTACTGTCTTTTAAAAACTGTCCCATTGTCATTTGTAAGAACGAGCGAGCAGGAACGTGGTCACAATCAAAAATTGCGATATATTCGCCATCGGTATAACGCATAGCGCTATTCATATTACCGGCTTTAGCATGATTGTTATCCGAACGCGCTAAATAACCCACTCCAATCTCGGCTGCAAAATCCTTAAACTCTGAGCGCTTACCATCATCTAATATATAAACATTTAACTTGTCTGCAGGCCAATCGATACTTAAAGCAGCGAGAGTAGTGGGTCTTACAACGCTTAACGGCTCGTTATAAGTTGGAATATATACATCAACAGTTGGCCATAGGTCAGTGTCTTTAGGTAAAGGCACTGGTTTTCGCTCAAGCGGATTAACTGTTTGAAAAAAACCTAAAATCAGTACAAGCCATGCATACGTTTCAGCAAGTAGTAAACCGCCACCTAGTGCAAGTGCAAGCGGATCATCCCAGTTTAAAGTCTCAGTGTAACGCCACCATAAGTAACGAGAAGACGTAGTTACTGACAGGGTGATCATGACAATGGTTGCCATTTGGCCTTTTACTCGTTTAAGTGCATACGCAACTAATAAAATAAAGCTTATAAATACGGCTTGAGCTTCCAAGCTAAAAGGAATTGTAATGAATATTGCTAATAAAAATAAAATAAACGCGAGGATGACGTATTTAACTAATTTATTTTGCCATACACGTGCATCCGCCATGGCTTTAAATGCACTTTTTTTAGGGCCTTTTTTGTTTTTTGATAGTAGGCGTTTTAATAATTTACCTAACTTTAAATCAAACCAACGTAATTGCCTTAAAAGGTAGCTAACGCCATCATAAAAATAATTAACTGCATCTTCTTTTACTGAACTAGATTTAAGCTGATTTTTAAAAAACACTAAAAAAACACTTTGAATAATAAAGCGTAATATATTGGAGTAAATATAGGTTCGGTAAGGCAGCCTTAAATGAGGGTAGTAGTTATAAAGGGTAAACTCAAAGCTGATTTTATGCTGTTTAATGTTTATAAATAGCGAGCTTAAAAGCGTAATAAAAGGCATTAAGAAAGCTTCAATTACATTTACTTTATGTTGATTAAAGTAGCTATGAAACTTAAATAAAATGTACCGAACTAACTTATCAGTAAATAAAATGCTCAGCAGCAAGTATAAAGTGCTGTGAATAGGGCGCTGATAAAATAGTGTAATGCTCATTTTATAAGGTCGCTTTACTAACTAGCCAACCAGCTAGTGTTTCAAAGTCATCGTTTGCGACACTATATGGCGCGCAGTTAAGTGCTACATTTCTGTATGCGGTTGACTCTTTAATAACTTCGTCACTGTTAATAAAAAAGGGAGCCATAAGGGGAAGTGTCGATTGCCATAGGGAAAATAAGTCAAATTCTAGCGTTGATGCAGAGTTATAGCGGTTAACTAAAAAGTAATGTTTCCAATTGGTATCTGAATTTTTAAGTTTTTGCAGGCGCCTATAAATTAAGCTGTGACAAATAGCGTCGCAATTAACAAGTTCAATTACAATATCGTCTTTCTCTAATGGGTAGTGAGAAAGGTTAATATGTGAAGGGCAGTCAAAAAGTATCCAAGCTTCGTTGTTATAATTTAGGTTTTTGCATTTATTGACCGTTTTAGTGATGTTATCGGTGCTAGTGTCGTCGTTATCGCCAAATGGTAAAAATATAATGCCATCGTTATCTTGGTGAAAATGCGTAAGTGCATCTTCAAAGTGCACTTCATTACTCCAGCCTTTGGTGTATTTCCACGGTAAACCAAAATGTAAACCTAAGTCACTTTTTGCATCTAAATCGATAGCAACAACGTCAACGTCAGACTTTTTTAGCACGCATGCAAGATTGGCAACTACAGAAGTGCTGCCTAAACCGCCTTTGATACCTTTAATGAAAACTCTTTGCAACGGGGTTACCTATCCTTAGTTTAACTAGTGTATGTGTTTAGTTCGTTGTTTATCTCTTTAAGCAATGCGTATTTATTAATTGTATTATTATTTTGCTGCTTGTTTACAATTTCTATGTAGTCATCACTCTTTCCACCAAAACGCAGTGTAAGGTTTTCTATATCACTCGATGTTAACGTTTGTGAGTTTTTAGATGTTAAGTTGTTCATCTTTACCTTTACAGTTACTTTAATTATTTTGATTAAAAGTGGACAATATTTGGCTATTATATATAGAATAACGGTTAAAACTAGTAAAAAAGTATTTTTTATAGGGCATTTTAAGTGCATAACTTTAACATAACGGGATTAGAGCCTGCTGCAAAAGAGTTAAAATCGGCTTCAAGTTATGCTGTTTTAGCCCCTTTAGATAATTTTGCAATCGAATTAGCGTTACATTCAATTAACCAAAGTTTAGCTAATGATATATATATAGTTTCTCAAGAGGCTGAATCATTTTTTGATTCTTCTTTTTCTGCATCGTTAAATTATGCTTATGAACATAATCGAGTACATCCTTTTTCGTTGGCCCCAGAAACACAACACTATTCAATTGAGCGAATCAATTCAGGTATTATAAAAGAGATAAGTGCTTATAAACGTCTAAACGAAGCGCTCATTTTTGTCCATTTTAATACAACACAGTTAAACAGCGCTGGCGAAAAAAGCTTGAAACTGATGATGAATGAGTACAACGATTTTGTTCGTCGTACCGGAGCTACATTACTATTTTTAATATCTGGGCCTGATATTGCTAACTACCGTTTTTTAGTTAGACGATTAAATAATGTATTTGATGGGCTGGTTTTTGTTGATAATGATTCTGCAATGCGAGTTCTTGAATATGATTATTGGCGCCATAGCACGGGTGTTATTGCTGGTGAACATTACCCGTTATTATTAAGTAATAATCAGTTTGTTGTTCAAAAGGGAATAATAAGCGAGAGCAAAGCACCTAAAAGTTCAGACTTTTCCGATGAAGACGATGTTTGGCTTGTGCAAAGTGCGGTGCCCGAAGGTACTAAATTACCAATGCACTATAAAAGTGTAAAAGATAATAATGACTTATTTAATAAAGGACCAAAGGTAGAAGCAGCCACCTTAATTTTTGCAGTAACGCGCTACACTGATTTAGCGTTATTAGGTAAGCAGTGTTTTGAACTTAGAAAAAACTGTGGGCGCTGGTTAAAGCTTGTTATTCAAAATGTTGATGGTGTTATTCGCCATCAAGATGAATGTTTATTTTTAACATTGGGTGTAAACCTTATTCTATATAGCTTTTCAGAGCCTTCTCGGTTGCTCTCACAAATTCAATCTATTCAAGGTTTTCAGTTTTCTAGGCCTTTACCTCCCTCAGTTGAGGACGTATTGAAATACACTGAAAACACTTTTTCGAAAGGATATTTACCTTTCATTGAGTTTACAAAACAAGTAGAAATTCATAGTGACTCAGCCGTTAATTTAGGTGTGAGTGGTGTGCTAGTAAAGCTTGAATTACTGCCACGAATCGACCCAATACACCCTTTGCATTTATTTCATATTAAACGCGAAGGTGATGTATTTAGTATTGCAGATAATACAGTTTATTTATATTTGCATGCTTGTAGAGAGAATGACGTTGATAATGCGATTAAGCATTTGTTTAAATTAAAAACAAGCGATTTTTTTGTACAGCAAAATGTAATTTCTGATCACTTTTACATTCAACAAGAATGTAAACAATTAAGGCGTTTTTATAAAGGTAAGAGTGTTGTAGATTTCTCGCAAAAACTTGCCGAGAATGATAGCTATAAATTTGCACCTGATATAGCAAACAGCGTTACTGAAAATATTAACACACCTGAATTTTCTAGCAAAAGCCGCCCAGATGCTAAGCCTTTTATAATGAAATTAAGAGATAACTTATGAGTATGAATCAGCTTTTAATTACCGTGTTTCTTGCAATGGTGCTTGGCGCGGTGCTTTGTATGCTAGGCAAATACATTTTATCTCAAATAACAAAATATTATTATAAGCTTACTTTTAAACATGAAGTACTAGAGCCTTATACACCAAATACAGTAAAAAAGGATAAGAAGTGAAATTATCAGGTTTAGGGGTTTGGAACCTTTATTTTTTAGTTAAGTTTGCTCTGTTTTATTATGGTGCAATTGATTTTAACGTATTAACTAATGCGGCTTTTGCTGCATTGCTTGCGATTAAATTTAAACAGCCATTAATAGAGAAGGCAAAACATATAGTAGGTGCTGTGTTTGCTGTGGTATTACTTTACCAAGACTCATGGTTGCCACCAATAAACAGGTTGACTAAACAAGCGGGTAACGTTCAAGATTTTAGTTTTGGTTACTTTATTGAGTTATTAACCCGTGTTATTAACATTGATATGTTATTGGCTTTGTTCGTAATTAGTGTGTGTTTTTGGTATACATCGCAATGGATACGCTTTACAACAGTCACTATCGTTGGGCTGTTAGTTGTAGGATGGCAAGGGGGTAACTCTCAATCACAATTTGTTAATAATGTGGCTAACCCTGAGCCGGTTACACAGAGTCAAAGTAATCCTCAAACACAAGTGATCACTCAGGCAGCACAATCTCCTGATCAAAAATTAGCTGATTTTTATCAACAACAAAGCTTATTAATGAGTCACTTTCCGAACCAAGTAAATGGTGAACTGTTTGATGTAATTATTTTGAACATATGCTCAATGGCTGTTGCTGATTTAAATGCCATTGGTGTAAGTGTTACTGATATGTATAAAGACTTTGATGTGGTGTTTTCAGACTTTAACTCGGCTACATCATACAGTGGACCAGCTGCGGTAAGACTGCTGCGCGCTAGTTGTGGGCAAACTAGTCAAACAGCATTATTTAAAGAGGCACCTGAACAATGCCACTTGTTTAAAAACCTTGAGAAACTAGGTTATCAAAATAATGTTGTGATGAATCACGACGGACATTTTGATGAGTTTAAAGGTTTAATAAATAAGTACGGTGGCCTAGATAGCACGCCATTTAATATCGATTCAATGCCAGTGGCGCTTCGAGGTTTTGATAATAGCCCTATTTACTCAGATGAAGCTGTGCTGGATGGTTGGTTAGAGCAAGCTGATGATTGTAAGCCGTGTGCAATGTATTACAACACCACAAGTTTACATGACGGTAATCAGCTAGAGAATCAACCAAGGGTGAATAGTAAAGAGACATACCCAATCAGACATAAAAACTTGTTTGCTGATATTAACCAATTTGTAAAAAAATTAGAAAAGCGTGGTCGCAACGTTATGTTAATGATAGTGCCTGAACACGGCGCTAATTTAAAAGGTGATAAAGTACAGTTTGCAGGATTACGTGAAATCCCTAGTCCAGCAATTGTGTCGGTACCTGTAGCAATTAAATTTATAGGTCCTGATGTACAAAACTACTCGCAAATTGTGGTTGATGATTCAACAAGTTACTTTGCGCTTTCAGAGCTGGTAAGTAAGGCACTGCAAACTGATGTGTTTGGTGGGAATAATAGTGTTGCTAATTTACTTGAAAACCTACCTAAAGCACCTAAAGTTGCTGAAAATGAAGGCACAATAATGATGTATGTTAACCAACGACCATTCATACAATTAGATGGTGGTGATTGGTCAGCTTACCCACAAGGTAAGTAGTCTCATAATAAGATTTAATAAACAGCACTGGTATAGTTAAATATAGATATCAGTGCTGTTTTTCTTCGTTTAATTACATCCCACCCTTTGGCTCTAAAAGCTATTTTGTCCAAAAATGTTTACAATAAGCTACCTTCTCAAAGCGACTTAGCGTATTATTCGGCTAATATAGTTTTTCCTTCTTTGAGGATGTATGCGTCTAGATATTCACTGTGCTGATCGAATTGGTATTGCTCAAGAAATCCTTAATATATTAGTTAACTACAGCGTTGATTTGAAAGGAATTGAAGTCGATTCTGTAAATTGTCGTATGTACGTTAGTTTTCCCGAAATTGAATTTGAACAATTCCAAAAAATTATGCCATCGATACGTTTAATCGACGGTGTACACGATGTGCGTACTACTGCATTTTTACCATCTGAGCGTGAACACAACGAATTAAATACTTTACTACGTGCATTGCCTGATGGGGTTATCTCTATTGATGCCAAAGGTTGGGTACGTTTGTGTAACGATGCAGCATGTAAAGACTTACAGCTAATTGAAAAAGACGTGATTGGTGCAAATATTAATAACCTGCTTAAAGGTTTTAACTTTACACGCTGGTTAGAAGGTAAAGAAGTACTCGGACAAACCACTCGCGTTGAAGTGGCTGGTGAGGATTTTATTGCAGACATTTTGCCAATTGCAGTGCCTCAAGGTAGTGAAGGTGATGTGCTTGCTGGTGCGGTTATTAACATTAAATCGCAAAGTCGGTTAGGGCAGCAAGTCAGTGCATTTAGACGTTACGGGCAAGAAAGCTTCGCTACTATTCACAACTTTAGTACGGCAATGCGCCGAGTTGTGCGCGAAGCACGCAAAATGGCGCAACTAGAAGCCCCTATTTTGATTACTGGTGAAACAGGAACAGGTAAAGAGTTATTAGCTAGAGCGTGCCATTACGCATCTAATCGTTCTGTTAAACCTTTTATTGCACTGTCGTGTGCTTCACTTCCTGATGATGTTGCTGAGTCTGAGTTATTTGGTTATGCCGGGTACGAAGAAAATGCAGCGCCAAAGCGCGGTGTATTAGAGCAAGCCGATGGTGGAACTGTATTTTTAGATGAAGTTGGCGAAATGTCGACTCAACTACAAACTAAGTTACTGCGTTTTTTACAAGATGGTACGTTTAGAAAAGTAGGCGATGAGAACGAAGTTAAAGTAAATGTACGTATTGTTGCCGCTACTCAAAAAGACTTACCTGCAATGGTACAAGAAGGGGTTTTTAGAGAAGACTTATATTACCGTATAAACGTGCTTACTTTAGAAATAGCACCACTAAGAGATAGAAAAGCAGATGTAGGACCACTTGCAGAGCATTTTATTCAAAAATATGCGCAACAAAATGGTCATGCAATTCCTGTTTTATCACAAGAGTGTTTGAGCTTTTTACAAGAGTATCCGTGGCCAGGAAATGTTCGTCAGCTGGAAAATGCAATTTACCGTGCAGTGTCGTTACTAGATGATAGCGAGCTTCGCGTAGAGCATTTACAGTTACCAACTTTTACCCATGATTTAGGGTATTTAGAGTCTGATTTTGAAGGCTCACTAGATCAAGCTGTTAAACGTTTTGAAGCGACCTTACTTCGCAAACTCTACCCAGCTTATCCAAGCTCACGTCAGTTAGCTAAGCGATTGGGCCTAAGTCACACCGCGGTAGCTAATAAGTTACGTGATTACGGTATTAACCGAAAAACAGTAAAAGTGTAATTGACATAAATAAATTAAAATATGGGGACTAATTTTTAGTGCCCATATTTTTTGTTACCCCGTCAATTGCAATTGTCTCGATACCTTCTTCGTTAAAGTTCATTACAATGCTGGCGTTATTACGAGTGAAAAAATAGCTACGGCCATTAAGTTCAATAACATAATCGCCTTTTACGGGGTCGCTAAATTGCTGCTTTTTTAAAGTGACCTTATGTTCGCCAATTTGCCATTCAAACTCTTCAATAAATCCATTATTAAATTCTTGCACCCATATTTGGCTGTCATCCTTTGAAAGCGTTATAGCTACCGAGTAAGAGCTAGGGATCTGCTCCATATTGTAACTTTTAGAGCCAATAGTGAATTTTTCAGCTTTTTGCTGCCATTCAAAACCAAATTTAAATTCTTTAACTACACCAGTAGGGTAAGTAACAGAGCCTTTACCCGGTAATGAAAAATCGGCAAAAGCATTATAACTAGGCGCTAATAGAGTTAGCGCAGTAATAATTTTTAGTTTTGACTTCATGAGTTATCTTTTTATTGTAATAGTGATTTAAGATTAAAGTAGAATATTCGTCTTCGCAAGGGGCTATGCTACACTCGAATAAATTTAACTGGTAAGACCTTTTTTGTGAACTTATATATTCGACTTTTATTATTGTTTTTTAAAATTAAACGTAACAAGCAATATCAAAATTTACTTGATACGGTAGATATTGATTACAAAGCTTTACCTACTGATTGTGACATTAATTTACATTTAACAAACTCACGTTACCTCGCGATGATGGATTTATCTCGAACTTGGATGACTGAGCGCGTTGGCTTGCTTAAACAAATAATGAAGCGTCGCTGGTTTCCGATTGTTAACGCAACTGCTATTACTTATATTCGTGATATTAAGCCTATGCAGCGATATACAATAAGTACTAAGCTAGTTGGATGGGATCATAAATACTTTTATATTGAGCAAAAGTTTCACTCAGAACGAGGCTTACATGCTATTGCTTATGTACGCGGTGTATTTAAAAGTAAAAAAGGTATTATAAGTATTGAAGAAATGCTTGAAGTGGCTGGTTTTGATGGCCAAACACCTATATTGCCAAGTGAAGTTATGCACTGGAAAGAAATGCTAGAGCAGAAAAAGTTAAGTAACCTGCCCTAATCTCTACAAATGAAAAAAAAGGCCTTTCGGCCTTTTAACACACATTGTAATTGGGTAACTACGTACTACTTTATATATGCTTTAAAAGCTGTATCTAACACCGAACATAGCAACAACGGGGTCAAGCTCAACAGTTGATGTAAGTGCTTTTGCACCATTAGCATAAACAGTGGCATCGGTATCAATATCCATAATTGATACCATGGCGTGTAGACCCCAGTTTGCATCAATTTTATAGTTAGCACCTACCTGAGCCATAAAGCCAAACGAATCATCTAATTTTACTTCTACATCGTCTGTTCCTAGCGTCGCTTTAAGTGCTTGAGAAGGTTGCTCATCAAAAAATGCAGTGTAGTTTATGCCTACGCCTATAAAAGGTCTTAGCGCATAACTTGTGTCTAAAAAGTGGTATTGCGCAACTAAAGAAGGAGGAAGCTGTTTTATATCTGCAATTTTGTTGCCTGCTAAGCCGCCTGCGCCATTTACATCGTGTGAAAAAGGTGTTGCTGCTATTAGTTCTAACACCCATTGATCGTTAAATGCATAATCTACAGTGATACCTAGTTGAGTATCTGAATCACCTTTAAGGCCCAGCGTAGGTGCTTCATTAATTGCTGAGCTACTATTATCAGGGTTTACGTTAATAGCGCCAACATTTACGCTAAAGTTAGCGTGTGCAGCTGGAGAGAGTGCTAATAAAGAGGTTAATAATGCGATGCTAATTTGAGTTTTCATGTTGTTCTCCAAGAACTACTGTTTGATTGGCGCTATTATTACCGAGCAATAAAAATGAAAACTTGTTCTAGATCAAAGTTTAAAAAACATTTTAACCTTGTGGAATGCTTTATTGATTTAGATTAAATTTAGCGTCGTTCTGCTTTTGAAAAGATTGACATATTTATTTCATCAACAGTCATATGAATGTATTAAGGCTGACATCGCTTAGTAATAAACTCACGTTTTAATAAAGGCACATTAAATAATAAAGTGTGTTTAACATGTTTTTAGAAGCATTCGAAAAAAAATCAAAAACAACGGATATTCAAAAAGAAGTTGTAGAGCACTTACAAACACTAATTCGCTTTGAATCAGTAACCCCTAACCAAGCGGGTGCAATTGATTGGCTTGCAGATAAATTGGTGGATTTAGGGTTAAGTTGCGAGCAATTTACTATAAATGGTGTAACCAATTTAATTGCCTGCATAAAATTCAAAGATGGCCCATGTGTTGCTTTTTCAGGGCACATTGATGTAGTACCAGCAACAAGTAGCGGTTGGTTAAGTCCTCCTTTTGAAGGGCGAGTGCGCAATGATGCAATATACGGTAGAGGGGCGGCCGATATGAAAGGGGGTGTTGCCGCCATGCTTAGCGCCACAAAACAGTTAATTAATAGTGAATCCGCTAAAGCAGGGACACTTTACTGGCTTATCACGTCAGATGAAGAGGGAGAAGCTGAATTTGGTTCTCAAGAAATAGTTAATAAGCTTGCCAAGCAAGGTGTTGTATTAGATGGCTGTATTGTAGGGGAGCCATCAAGTGTGGCACAAGTTGGCGATACGGTTAAGAATGGCCGTCGTGGTGCGCTTTCAGCTCGGATTTTAGTTACTGGTAAGGCAGGTCATGTAGCTTATCCTCAAAACACAGTCAATGCTGCTCATATTGCTGCAAAAATAGTAAATAGCTTGAGTGATCAGATCTGGTTACTCGATGTGGCTAGCTCAAAAACCACACTGCAAGTGACTGGAATTAACATAAATAATGTGGTCGATAATTTAGTGCCAAGTCATTGTGAGATTACATTTAATGTACGTTATAGCCACGGTTACAGTAGCGCAGCAGTTAAAACGCAATTAATGAATACCCTAAACAAGTTTGCTGAGCATTTTACAATTGAGTGGGAACGCCCATGCGAGCCTTATTATACAAGCCATAATACGGGTTGGAGTTTACTTACTCATATTGAGCAGGCTATTTACAAAAACACTTCAAGTTACCCATTACTAAGTACAAATGGAGGGACATCAGATGGACGATTTTTTGCCAGCCCCCATACTCAAGTTATTGAATGTGGTGTGCGAAACAATACGATTCATCAAGCTAATGAACACGTATCTATTAGTGATTTACTTAAAATTGAAGCTATTTATACAACTTTACTAGAGCAGATATTTATAAATAATTAAATATAAATCGAGTACTTTATAAATATAAATCGAGTACTTTATAAATATAAATCGAGTACTTTATAAATATAAAGCACTCTCTTATTATTGGTTATTCTAAATAACGTTTGGCTTTGTTTTCTTTTACACTTTCAAGATCGACCAATACCAATCCATCAATACAATTATTAAAATCGGGATCAATACTAAAGCTTAAAAATTGCACGCCACCTGGTTTACAAAGTTCAGTGTATTGTTTAAATAAAGTAGGGACTTGAGCCCCCATATTAGCTAACACATGCTTTAACTCTACAAAATCTTCTTTTACGTCATTGCCGCAAAAAAGAGTATTGCACTGGGTTAGCTGTTGCTCAGTTAATTTAAATTCATTATTAGGCGTAGCTAATTCAATACCACTTTTATAGTAATGCTGATAGTAATAAACGAGTATGGCTTTTGCTTGCTCGGGTAGAGCATTTGATACACTTACAGCACCAAACAAGTATCTGTACTGTGGATAGCTTTTTATAAAAGCGCCAATGCCATACCATAAATAGTCGAGGCTCTTACGTCCCCAATATTTAGGCTGTACAAAGCTTCTACCAAGCTCAATTCCTTGTTTTAGATAGGGCGTCATAGCGTCGGTATAAGAAAATAAGCTATCAGTATACAAACCTTCGCGGCCATGTTTTTGTATTATCTGTTGTGCACAGGCTAATCGATAAGCACCTACCAGCTCTAGCTGCATTGGGTCCCACAGTACAAGGTGTTGGTAATCCATATCGTATTTATCTATATCACGACGCTTACCACTACCTTCACCAACTGCTCTAAATGCTATTTCTCTCAGGCGCCCTAACTCTCTAAAAATAGGTGAGCTACCTGCATATTGGTATAGATGAATATGCATACCGTCTTGCGTTTTACCAAGAAGCTTACATTGCTCAATTGCTTTTTTTAGCTCTTTTCTGCACTCGGGAACAGCGATAGGTGTTTGTGTTTTTAGCGGCAGTGCTTTTTTTGTTGTAAGCCTATAAAGCTGTTTACGGATGAGGTTTACAACTTCTTTATCTTTAAGATTTTCTATTAAGTAAGATTCAGGAGGGATAGAGGCGCCAATCTCAAACTCTAAAGATTTTTGGCGCTGCTTAAACATTTCGGCCACTAATAGTAAACTTGCCAAAGGTTTATAAATCATTGATGTGCCATAAAAAAGTGGACTGTTTTTGGCTTTAATATAAATAGGTAAAATAGGGCAGTTAGCTTTTTTTGCCATACGTAAAAAGCCACTATTCCATTTGCAGTCTTTAATACCTGTTGGCCCTAATCGCGATACTTCTCCTGCCGGAAATATAAGTAATGCGCCTTCATCCTTTAAATGGTTTTGTATATTACTAAGCTCTTGTTTCTTACTCATGCCTGATAAGTTATCTACGGGGAGTAAAAGTGAGTGCATTGGAGTAACCGACATCAACATGCGGTTTGCCACTACTTTTAAATCCTGTCTTACAGTTGAAAGTACTTTAATCAGTGCTAAAGCATCTAATGAACCAATAGGGTGGTTAGCAACGATAACAAGTTTACCCTCATTAGGAATATGTTCTATCTGCTTAGGTTTATAGCGCGTATCAAAATTGAGTTCATCGAGCACTTGTTCAACAAATTCTAATCCTTGTAGGTGAGGGTAGGCATCACCAAAAGCAACAAACTCTTGTTCATGTAATAAGTAGCCTAGGCCTTTTTTTACTAAACCTTTTACTTTTGGAGAGTTCTCTAGTTGTGGTAAGTTTGCAGCAATTACTTTATCAACACTTATCATATTAACCTCATATTCCGTTTGGCCTATTCGCCATACATGTAAGATTAAAAAAAGGGTGTGACAGTTACTTTGCAGTAGTGTGACTTTTTAAAGTGCTAACTTATAAACTGTGTATTGTTAGGAGAATTTATGTCGGTATTGGTTGCTATAACTGGGCGTGACAACACAAAACTAATAACGAAGTTACAAGAGCGATTACCAAATACGCTGATAGAGCAATGGCCTGATTGTAAAAACGCACATGATGTGGATTTTGTACTTGCGTGGAAAGCGCCAGAATCTATGTGGCCACAGCTACCTAACTTAAAGGCTGTGTCGTCATTTGGTGCTGGCGTAGACAGTATCGATTTAACATTACTCGACGAAAGTGTTGAAGTAGTACGTATTGTTGACATGCAACTAGCTGAAGATATGGCGGAATATGTACTGACACATGTGTTAGCTCAAAAGTTACGTTTAAAAGAGTATTACATTAAGCAAACACAGCAAACATGGAAGCCAAAGCGGGCGCATAGTAATAAACATGTCGGCATACTTGGGTATGGTGAATTAGGTAAAGCATGCGCGCAAAAGCTTATAAATAATGGCTTTAAGGTAAGTGCCTGGGCGCAAAGTAATAAAAGCGCGGCTAATGTCGAAATTTTTTATGGCGAGGAAGGCCTCAATAGTATGCTTTCTGATGTTGACTATCTTGTATGTCTATTACCCCTTACGCAAGCAACGACAGGCATTATTAATCACTCAATGCTCGCAAAGCTACCTAAACATGCTGTTGTTATTAATGTGGCTCGCGGTGCTCATGTTGTTGAGCAAGACTTACTAAGTGCATTAAATAACGATAGCTTACGCGCAGCTACACTCGACGTATTTGATCAAGAACCTTTAGCGTCGAATCACCCTTACTGGGGAAACCCCAAAATAACGCTTACACCACATTGCGCGGCGATTTCTGATTTAAATAGTGTTCTAGAGCAAATAGCCGATAATATTGAATGCTTGAATAAGGGGTTAGTACTTAATAATCCAATAGATAGAACTAAAGGTTATTAGCTGATAGCTAATTAGTTTAAAAAACAGCTTGTTAACATTTGTAATTTTCATTAGTGTAAAAGGTATTCTCACTAATAAAAAATACAAAGAGGGTGTTATGAAATCGAGTCAAAGTGGCGTTAAATTAAGCCTAGTTATTGTTTCAATTATTATACTTGGTGTTTCAGCTTGGTTTAATCAGGCTAATGCAGAGGATACTCCTTCTAAAATACAAACCCAAAGCGAGTTAATAATAGCGGACTAGCCTACTTACTATGTATTCCTCTTTTTAGCAGTACACAAGCATTATTTTCACAGTAGTGCTTGTGTGCCCCTGAAGCTCTAATTTTCATCTTGATTGAAAGTGCTTTTTAATATTTTTAAATTCTTAACAAAAAAAAGCCCAGCAATGCTGGGCTATTAAATATTCTAGGGAAAAGTTGTTAACTTTGGGTTACATTAAATTGCCCAAATGTATAAACTTTAAACAAGTAAAAAGTATTGATCAATACTAAACTCATATTTGAAATAACACTCGACGACATAAGATCTAAGCTAAATGATAAGAATAATAAACCACACGCACTAATGGCGGCAACGCGCAGCAGTGTTATCTGGTTAATAAAGAATGCACCTAAACCTAGTGCAAGTAGTGTAGTATTTAAAAGCCAATCTAGCTCGTTTAGCATGGTCGTTTCAATAGTTCAGTTGTTGAAAAAAGGAGCGCCATTATGTTGATCTTTTGCGCACCTTTCAACCAAGTAATTTTAAATTTTCAGATTAGTTTTTTTAATGCTAAAAGTAGCTACCGATTGCTGAAAATAAACCATTATCAGCAATTACTTGATACTTTTGGCAGCTCTGCGGTTTTTGTAAGTCACTGCATAAATAAAGGGACTCACGGCTAGAATCATAGGTGGGGTGTAGGTTTGAATCAATTAAAGTAGCCCCCTTGCCAAAGAATCCGGGCCAGTAAACACTCTCACTTACCATCCCTAATTTTTTATAGGTGAGTAAGGTAGGTTTTGGAAAAGCTAAAATTATTACAGCAACGACAGCGAGTGATATAAACAGTCCTTTTTTTTGCGTTGTTTTTTGGCTTATATCATTCTTTGCACTGGAATTTAACTCGCTAGGTGAAGGGCGCTGAGGTTTTCTTTTTTGCGCTGTTTTTTTTCTTGCCGGTGCTTTACCTAGCAACGATTGTTTATTTGGGGTTTTAGACATAAAGCAAATCTGGCCTTTTTTCCGTAGGTCTCTATAATTAAATGAGTAAATTTATATACTAAGCTAATTATTATGATAACTTAAAGTTAGCTTATAGCCTACGAGGAATAAAGATGAATACGCAGCTATCAATTTTAATTGTAGATGACGTTAGCACAGTGCGTAGTTTTTTGAGCCAAACGCTCATGCACTTAGGGATAGATAACGTAAAGGAAGCATCTACTGCCTCACAATGTATTAGTGAGTGCCAAGCTGCAAATTATAATATCATTTTTTTAGACATTGAATTGCCAGACGGTGATGGTAAAGATTTGATTGCACAAATCAATGAATTAAGCCCAGAGACAAATGTGGTTATGGTGTCGGCACATTCAGGTATTGAGAATGTTAAGGATGCAATTGATAAAGGCGCTAAAGGGTTTGTAGTAAAGCCATTTACACCTAAAAAAATAGCGGCAATGCTTAAGAAGTTTTATCCAGATTTAGAAAATGTCTAATAAAGTAAGTACATTTAAAATTTAAACAAAAAAAAACCGGCAAAAGCCGGTTTTTTATATTCTATCAAAAACAAATTATAGAGCTTTAATCTTAGCTGCTATACGGCTCTTATGACGAGCTGCTTTGTTTTTGTGAATTAGACCCTTAGTTGCGTAACGGTCTAGGATAGGTGTAGCAACAGAAAAAGCTTGCTGTGCAGCTTCTTTATCGCCCGCTTCAATAGCAACAATTACTTTTTTGAAGTAAGTGCGCATCATTGAACGACGGCTTGCGTTGTGCTGACGGTTTTTTTCGCTTGTGATAGCGCGTTTTTTTGCAGACTTGATGTTAGCCAAGGTTTGCTCCTAACAATCTTAAAATAAAGCTTAAATTAAAGGCCGTGGAATATGCCTGTTTCTATCATGGATGTCAATTTAAATTTAACAATCCAAGAAAAACTGCACCATATAACGAGCATCAATTTGCCGCTTTAGCAGTTAATACAGACATTGTAACAAAGCACAGACCCCCAGCCTAGTGCTTTAAAGCGATTTATAAAAAAGACTGTGGCATAATCGCCTATCTTGAGGATTTTTGGGTAGGTTTAAGGTGTCAAAAGGTTTATTTCGCTCCGGTATGATTGTTAGTTGTATGACTATGATATCGCGTATTTTAGGGCTTGTTCGAGATGCTGTTGTTGCCAATTTATTAGGCGCAAGTGCCGCGGCTGATGTTTTTTTATTTGCTAACCGTATTCCTAATTTTTTACGTCGTTTATTTGCGGAAGGGGCCTTCGCACAAGCATTTGTACCTGTACTGAGTGAAATTAAAGAACAACAAGGCGACGACAAGGTCAGACTTTTTGTTGCACAAGCAGCAGGCACATTAGGAACCATTTTACTGATTGTTACTATTATAGGTGTTGTTGCTTCACCCGTTATCGCAGCATTATTTGGCACTGGTTGGTTTATAGATTGGTGGCAGGGCGGACCTAACGCCGAAAAATTTGAGCTTGCAAGTTCATTACTTAAATTTACATTCCCTTATTTGTTTTTTGTAAGCTTAGTTGCACTTAGTGGTGCGGTGATGAACGTGTATAACCGTTTTGCTGTTGCTGCATTTACACCTGTTCTACTCAATGTTTCTATCATTACATGTGCAATTTTTTTACATGATAAATTTAGCGTCGGGGCTTATTCTCTCGCAATTGGCGTATTTATTGGTGGTGTTGTGCAGTTATTGTTTCAACTTCCATTTTTATACCGTGCAAAAATGTTGGCGCGTCCGCGTTGGGCATGGCAAGACGAAAACGTGAAAAAAGTACGTAAACTTATGCTCCCTGCCTTGTTTGGTGTATCTATTAGCCAAATTAATTTGTTGCTTGATACCATGATTGCGTCATTACTGATGACAGGCTCGATTGCATGGCTTTATTATTCAGACCGTTTAATTGAATTTCCGCTGGGCTTATTTGGTATTGGTATTGCGACTGTTATTTTGCCGGCGCTCTCTAGGTTACATAGCAGTAAAAAAAGTAGTGACTTTCAACATACTCTCGATTGGGGGGTGCGTTTTGTAATCTTTTTAGGCCTGCCGGCGATGATAGGTTTAATGATCATCAGCCCGCTTATTATCACCGTATTGTTCGACCACGGTGCGTTTAAAGAAGACAGTGTCGATCATGTTAAGGCAGTAAGTCTAGGCGTAGTTGCATATTCAGTAGGTCTTGTAAGCTTTATGTTAATTAAGGTGCTGGCTCCTGGCTTTTATGCTCGCCAAGACACGAAAACACCAGTGCGTATTGGTATTATTACCTTAGTATTGAATATGGTGTTTAATATTATGCTGGCTCCTTTTATTGGTTATTTAGGTTTAGCACTCGCTACTTCGCTATCGGCTAGTTGTAATGCGTTTTTGCTATACAGGCAGCTTAAAAAAGAAAATGTATATCAGTTTTCATCAATGAGTATGCGCTTTACACTTAAATGTGTTGTTGCAAGTATTGTTATGGGAGCCGTTACATGGTTTGTGAGCAGTTACTATTACTGGGCTACATGGGCTTTTACACAGCAGGTAGTCTTATTAATAGCACTCGTGACTTTGGCCGGTATTAGTTATTTTGCAATGCTATTTTTGATGGGCGTTAGACTAAATACGATAAAAAGTGTAGCAATTACTGAATCAAACTAAAAAAAAGATTATAATCGGCAACTCTGCGGCTTTAATTAATTTTTAGTCGTAATTAATAGCTCGCTAAACAAGGCATTAGGTGGCATGGAGTTAATTAGAGGTATACACAATATTCGCCCACACCACTTTGGTTGTGTGTTAACTATTGGTAATTTTGACGGTGTTCATTTAGGCCACGCAGAAGTACTAAAAGGCTTACTTACTGATGCTAAAGCGCATAGTTTGTCTAGCACTGTAATGCTATTTGAACCCCAGCCACAAGAATTTTTTGCTAAAAACAATGCCCCAGCACGGCTAACGCGCTTACGAGATAAGCTACGTTTGCTTAGTGATTTAGGTATTGAGCGAGTTATTTGCATTAGCTTTAATCAGCAATTTGCAAACATGCATGCTGAACAATTTGTTAGTGATATTTTGATTAAAAAGTTAGGTGTTAAGGCTCTCACTGTTGGCGATGATTTTAAGTTTGGAAAGCAGCGCCAAGGTAACTTTGACTTACTTGCTAGCATGGGCAAGCAAGCGGGCATGGACGTAAAAAGCACCGCGAGTTTTCGTCAATTAAATGCTAGAGTAAGCAGCACTTTAATACGAGATGCTTTAGCATCTGGTGACTTAGCAAGTGCTAAAATAATGCTTGGTCACGATTATGCTATTTCTGGGCGTGTTATACACGGCTGGAAAAGAGGACGTGAACTCGGTTTTAGAACGGCAAATATTGCCCTAAAACGCCAAGTGTGTCCTGTCAACGGGGTGTTTGCAGTGCAAGCAACGATTGCAGGAAAACAGATTTTTGGAGTTGCAAATGTAGGCAATAAGCCGACATTTAATGGAACTCGTGCATTATTAGAAGTTCACCTTTTTGATTTTGCACAGGATATTTACGGACAATTTATGCATGTGGAGTTAATAAAAAAACTTCGCAACGAAAAAAAATTCGAGACATTAACACGATTAACGGCGCAAATAGCAACTGATGTTGCTGCCGCTAAGCAGTGTTTTGGTTTAAATCAGGTAGCCGATAGAGACGGAATGTAGGATAAATGAGCGACTATAAACATACTTTGAACTTACCGGAAACACCGTTTCCAATGCGTGGCAATTTGGCACAACGTGAACCAAAAATGCTTAAAGCATGGTATGAAGACGACCTGTACGGTCAAATTCGCAGCGCTAAGAAAGGTAAAAAGACCTTTATTTTGCATGACGGCCCTCCGTATGCAAATGGCGATATCCATTTAGGCCACTCAGTTAATAAAATATTAAAAGACATTATTGTTAAGTCTAAAACATTATCTGACTTTGATTCACCATTAGTCCCAGGTTGGGATTGTCATGGTTTACCAATCGAGTTAATGGTTGAGAAAAAAGTAGGCAAGCCGGGCGTAAAAGTAACCGCGAGCGAGTTTCGTGAAAAATGCCGTGCATACGCTAAAAAACAAGTTGAAGGTCAAAAAGTTGATTTTAAACGTTTAGGCGTATTTGCAGATTGGGATAAGCCTTACTTAACAATGAACTTTGACTTTGAAGCGAATGCAATTCGTGTACTTGGTCGTATTATTGAAAAAGGTCATTTGCATAAAGGTGCTAAGCCTGTGCATTGGTGTACAGATTGTGGTTCTGCATTAGCAGAAGCTGAAGTTGAGTACCAAGATAAGCAATCACCAGCGATTGATGTACGTTTTACATTTGTTGATCAAGATGCTGTTGTTAGTGCATTTGATTTGGCTGATGGTCATAAAGGTGAAGGCAGTGTTGGTACTGTTATTTGGACAACAACACCGTGGACGCTTCCAGCAAACCGCGCGGTAGCTGTGCATGCCGATTTAGAATATGCATTGGTGCAGGTTGAAGATGAAGGCGTACAACAACGTCTAATTTTAGGCTCTGAACTTGTTAAAGATGCAATGGACCGCTTTGGTTTTAATCACTTCCACGTATTAGGTTATGTAAAAGGTGCTGCACTTGAAAACTTACAAGTAGCCCATCCTTTTTATGATTTTAATGTACCAGTGATTGTTGCAGAACACGTAACGACTGACTCAGGTACCGGTGTTGTACATACAGCACCAGGGCATGGTCAAGAAGATTTCGTGGCGGGTTTAAATTACAACCTTGAAGTAGCTAACCCTGTTGGCGCTAATGGCGTTTATTTACCAGATACTGAACTTTTTGCAGGTCAGCATGTATTTAAAGCAAATGCGAGCGTAATTGAAGTATTAAAAGAGCACGGTGCATTAATGCATCATCATGCTATAACTCATAGTTACCCACATTGTTGGCGCCATAAAACACCGATTATTTTCCGTGCTACACCACAATGGTTTGTAAGTATGGATCAGGCTAACTTGCGTGAAGATTCTTTAAAAGAAATTAAAAACACGCAGTGGTTGCCAGAGTGGGGCGAAAGCCGTATTTCGAACATGGTTGAAAGCCGCCCAGATTGGTGTATATCTCGCCAACGTACTTGGGGTGTGCCAATTGCATTGTTTGCAGATAAAGATACCGGTGCACTTCATCCAAATACTCAAGAACTCATTGAGCAAGCTGCACAGTTAGTTGAAAAATCTGGTATTCAGGCATGGTACGATTTAGACCCTGCTACATTACTTGGTGAAGAAGATGCCAAGCAATACATGAAAGTGCAAGATACGCTAGATGTATGGTTTGACTCAGGTGTTTCACACGCATGTGTTGTAGACGCACGTGAAGACTTGGTTGGTCCAGCTGATTTATACCTTGAAGGTTCTGATCAACACCGTGGTTGGTTTATGTCATCAATGATGACATCAGTGGCTATTAATGGTCATGCGCCATACCGCCAAGTATTGACTCATGGTTTTACTGTTGATGAAAACGGCCGAAAAATGTCTAAGTCACTAGGCAATGTTATTTCACCACAAAATGTGATGAATAAACTAGGTGCCGACATTCTACGTTTATGGGTTGCCTCTACCGATTACACGGCAGAAATGACTGTGTCGGATGAAATATTTAAGCGCTCTGCCGATCGCTACCGCCGTATTCGTAACACTAGCCGTTACTTACTAGCTAACCTAAATGGTTTTGATCCAAAAACTGATCAAGTTGCTGTTGATGATATGGTTGAGCTTGATAAGTGGATTGTTGGTCGTGCTGCTCAGTTGCAAGACGAAATTTTAGCCGCATACGATAGCTACCAAATGCTATTAGTAACGCAAAAGCTAATGAACTTCTGTACGGGTGAGCTTGGTTCGTTCTATTTAGACGTTATTAAAGATCGTCAGTACACAGCTAAGAGTGACAGCCATGCACGTCGTTCTTGTCAAACAGCGCTTTATCATATTGCAGAAGCAATGACGCGTTGGATGGCACCTATTATGAGCTTTACCGCACAAGAAATTTGGGAAGCTTTACCGGGTGAGCGTAGTGACTACGTATTTACATCTGTTTGGTATGATGGCTTACAAGCGCCAACAAATAGCCAATTTAGTAACGATGACTGGTTAGAAATTCTAACAGTACGCGACGAAGTAAACCGCTTATTAGAAGCTGCACGTAAAGAAGAAGTCATTGGTGCAACGCTTCAAGCAACGGTTAATTTATTTACTGGTAAAGAGCTTGCCGCTAAATTAAATGCGCTTGGTGATGAACTGCGTTTTGTATTATTAACATCGGCCGTAAATGTTTCTGAAGTTGATAGTCAGCCAGCTGATACACAAACTACCGAAATTGAAGGTTTATTCATTAGTGTTGCTGCAACAGATGCTGCTAAATGTGAGCGTTGTTGGCATTACAGTGAAGATGTAGGTGTTAACCCTGCTCATCCTGAAATTTGTGGTCGTTGTGTAAGTAATGTTGACGGCGAAGGCGAAAAGCGTCAATTCGCTTAGGAGTTATTCTTAGTGAGCAAACTAGCCCAAAAAAGTGGTTTAGTGTGGCTTTGGTTGAGTCTATTACTACTAGTAATAGACTTTGCCAGTAAAACACTTGTTGTAGGGACTATGGCTTATCAAGAGTCGATAAACTTACTCCCTGTTTTTAGTATTACTTATGTGCATAACTATGGTGCTGCTTATAGCTTTTTAAGTGAAGCGGGTGGTTGGCAGCGTTGGTTTTTAAGTGCGATTGCCATTGCTATTAGTGCTTTGCTTGTGTGGTGGCTAAAACGCTTACCTGCAACAAACAAAGTACTATGCGGTGCTTATGCACTGGTACTTGCAGGCGCTATTGGTAATTTATACGATCGTATTGCGTATGGTTATGTAATCGACTTTATTCACGTATTTTATAAAGACTCACATTTTCCTGTATTTAATATTGCTGATTGCGCTATTTGTATTGGCGCAGCATTATTGTTATTTGATGCCTTTACCGGCGAGAGTCCGAAGGAGCATAAAGCATGAGCCAAGCTGTAATTGGTGAAAATTCGCAAGTTATTTTCCATTTTTCTATTAAATTAGAAGATGGCTCTGCCGCCGATTCTACCAAGGTGCACAACAAACCTGCTAAATTAACAATGGGCGATGGCAGTTTAACGGCAAACTTCGAAAAGTGTTTATTAGGTTTAACTGCAGGCGAAAGTAAAACGTTTGAATTAGAACCTGAAGATGCGTTTGGTCAGCCAAATCCTGATAATATTTACTACGTTGACCGTAGTAAATTTGGCCCAGAAACACCAGCCAAAGTAGGTGCAATTATTGCGTTTACTCAACCAGACGGTACTGAGCTTCCTGGATTAGTTCGCGAAGTGCAAGGTGAGTCGGTAACGATTGATTTTAATCACCCTTTATCTGGCCAACGTTTAACGTTTGAAGTTGATATTATTGAGGTGGAAGGTTAATGGAAATATTACTAGCTAATCCACGCGGCTTTTGCGCTGGTGTTGACCGTGCTATTAGTATTGTTGAGCGCGCCCTAGATATTTTTGAAAAGCCAATTTATGTGCGCCACGAAGTAGTACATAACCGCTATGTGGTTGATGGATTAAAAAGTCGTGGTGCGGTATTTGTTGAAGAGCTTGATCAAGTACCTGACGACAGCATTGTTATTTTTAGTGCACATGGTGTTTCGCAAGCGGTTCGCTCAGAGGCTAAACGTCGTGATTTAAAAGTATTTGATGCAACGTGTCCGCTTGTTACTAAAGTACATATGGAAGTTACACGTGCGAGTCGTAAAGGTATTGAGTGTATTTTAATTGGACACCATGGTCACCCTGAAGTAGAGGGAACAATGGGACAATATGATAACTCAGCCGGTGGCATTTATCTTGTTGAAACTGTTGATGATGTTGTTGCGCTTAATGTAAAAAATGCTGAAAATCTTTTTTATTGCAGCCAAACAACACTCTCAGTTGATGACACAGCAGATGTTATTGATGCACTGCGCAATAAGTTTCCATCAATTGACGGACCTCGTAAAGATGACATTTGTTATGCAACGCAAAATCGTCAAGACGCTGTTCGTGACTTAGCTGATAAAGTTGATGTGCTATTAGTTGTTGGCGCTAAAAATAGCTCTAACTCTAATCGCTTACGTGAACTTGCAGATAAAATGGGCACAGTTGCTTATTTAATTGATGACGCAACTGATGTACAAGAGCAGTGGGTTTCAGGCTCTAAATCAGTTGGCGTAACTGCGGGAGCATCTGCGCCAGAAGTACTTGTACAACAAGTAATAAGCCGATTAAAAGAGCTTGGTGGCAAACAGGTTGTTGAGAACCCAGGTGAAGTAGAAAATATAGTATTTGCTGTTCCTGTAGAGCTACGTTAATTTAAATATATTAAACATTTAGATTAAAGGAGAGTCGTTATGAGCAAGTCACTTCAAAATGATGGTTTGCTTTTTTCGGCTCTTTTTAATGAGCGAGGCGTATTAGCCACGCTTATTGTTTCTCAAGTTATTGCTATTGTTTTAGCTTTTGCACCTAATGTAGAAGGAGATATTTGGCTTCGACTTGGGATCATTAGTTTGTTTATGCATTTAATTGTTTTAGTCGGTACCTCTTCTTTATACTTCTGTAGATTTTTCTTACAAAAACGTACTCAAACTTTTCAATTAAGTCTATTTTTTGCCTTTTTTTTATTATCTACCTGTATTTTTAGTATTTTATTTTCTCATTTTGCTTTTGATATAGATGATACAAATAACCTAATTTATTTCACACTTCGCAATTGCATTATAGTGGCTTTACTGGCGGCTTTATTCGTCCAGTTTTTATTAATTCATTTTGAAAAAGAGCAGCAAACTAAAGCGCTTTCTCGTGCTGAGCTTGATGCCCTACAAGCTAGAATACGTCCTCATTTTTTATATAATAGTTTAAACACTGCTGCAGAGCTTACGCATCATGATGCCGATGCGGCAGAACAGGCTATTTTAGCATTAGCCGCCTTATCGCAGGCTGCAATGCACTCAGGAAAAAATGTATCTCTTGAAGATGAAATAACGCTGAGTAAGCAATATATCGCACTTGAAACGTGGCGTTTTGGTAATCGCTTAAGAGTTGATTGGCAAATACCTAATGAACTACCCGCATTGAGTATTCCTTGCTTAACCCTGCAGCCATTAATTGAAAATGCGGTATGCCACGGCGTTGAAACAAGTGAGCATGGTGCAGAAATAAAAGTAGAGCTACATATCACTACCGGCTATATAACCATGATTGTTTCTAACCCTATAACAATTTCTAATGCTCAAACTAGGCCTAATAACGGAATGGCGCTTGAAAATATTCGCCAGCGATTAAATATTTATTATAAAAATAAAGCGCAGCTAACAATTACTAATAAAAATGATGTGTTTAGGGTCAAGGTCGTTATCCCTAAGCTAATTGAGGGCAGTGTATGAATGTGCTCATTGTTGATGATGAACCTCTTGCGAGATCTCGCTTAATCCGTTTGTTAACACACGATAAAAGTATAGTTGTACAAGGTGAGGCAAGTAATGGTAAGGAAGCTCTAGTACTTGCTAAAAAGCAAACGCCAGATTTGATTTTTTTAGATGTTGATATGCCTGGTATGAATGGTTTACAAGTTGCTAATGAGCTCAATAGTTTAACTCTACCTCCTGCTATTGTTTTTATAACTGCCCACCCTGAGCATGCCTTCGATGCTTTACAATTAAGCGCTGCAGGTTATTTAGTTAAACCTATTTCAGAGCAATCACTGCAAAAGGTGCTTAAGCAAGTTGGGCGTTTAAATAAAGTACATATTCAAAAACAACAAAATGTAAAAATCTCTTATCAGCTAGCTGGTACTCTACGTAGTGTTGATATAAATGATGTTTTGTATTTTAGTGCCGAAGAAAAGTACACCAAAATGATATTCTCGGGTGGAGAAGCTTTACTGGAGCAAAGCCTAAAGCAATTAGAGCTGCAATATCCCGCATATGTTTTACGAATTCACCGCAATACTTTAGTGAATAAACAAAAAGTAATAGCCTTGCATTCAAAAGGGAATGGCAATCATATGATTGAGCTACAAGGGTGCAGTGAGTTATTGCCAGTGAGCCGCCGCGAGCTTAAATTAGTTAAAAATACGCTTTAGACTTATTTCGCAATTAAGTTGCCTCTGACTTAAATGCATTTACGCTTAATTACTACTGTTTTGTTGAATGAGCCGATTTAATTAACCGTTTATCAACAAATATAACCGCTTGTCTTAGTCCTCATTGATTCCTCAAATAAATAGCATAAACTTATAATCAGATAATTTTTATTTGGTTCTACTATGCAGTCATCTCAAACAAAAGTGCAAAGAGGCTTCACTCTAATTGAAGTGTTAATTGCATTTATTATTCTTAGTTTTGGCCTTTTAGGCGCAGTTGCCCTGCAAGCAAAAGCAAAGCAAGCAAGCTTTGATTCTATGCAGCGTGCTGCTGCAGTTGCACTTGGTAATGATATTGTGCAGCGTATCCGTGCTAACGATACCCCTCAAATAGCCGGGCTGTACACACAAACATTTGATAGTGAAACTGCTACGACAACCTCGCAGGCGTGCTTCACAAATACTTGTAGCGCAGCGCAAGTTGCGGCCTTAGATCTTGAGCAGTGGAAAAGGGCTATAAGAGCTCGAGAAAATACAGGGTCTTTAGATGGTGCTACCGTATGTATTGCACCTACAGCAGTTGCTGGCTCGGGTGGTAAGGCATTTAATTTAGAAGTAATTGTTTCGTGGCAAGGTCGACAAGAGTTTAATGCAAATGATGCTACTGGCGCAATAAAGTGTGGAACGGCTGACAAAAAGCGCCGCTTAGTTGTTTTAACTAGTTACATTTACCTTAGGAGCTAACATGAAGCAAAAAGGTTTTACACTTGTAGAAATGATGATTTCATTATTTATTGGTGGATTAATACTAGGTGGCGTTATGTTCACCTATATAGGTATGAAAGTAACCACTAAAGATACGATGACTATTGGTGAACTTCAAGAATCAGGGCGCCTTGCAATTAACATAATGCAACGTGATATTGAACAAATTGGCTTTTGGGGAACTTATTATGACGATTCGTTCACTGCAGTAAATACAGATACACTAGCAAACCCTGGAATAGACTGCTTTGAAGGGTTAAATAATGGGAGTTTTCCTGATTTTGCTACAGCTAGTAATTTTAGAACTATTTACGCAAAGGTTGCTGGAGAATCAAAAGAGCTTAACTGCCTAAATAATCCGATTAAAAGCACTGACATTATTCAATTAAAATTTTTACAAGGTAAGAGCTTAACAGTTAATACAGTAACTAATGAGACTCAGGCTGATGAAAACTACTTTGTAGCTGAGCAAGAGAAAGCTCAATTTTTCCGTGGAACGGTTAACGCTGCGACTCTTAATGTTAATGCAACCGTTTGGCCTTACAGCCATCATGTTTATTATCTATCAGAACAAACTTATAAAGTTAATAATAAAAATTTAACTGTACCTGCATTAATGAGAAAGCGCCTGGTTGGTGGAAGCATCAACACAGAAACTATTATGGAAGGTGTTGAGAACATGCGGTTTGTTTTTGGTCTTGATACTAACAGTGATAATCGTGTAGATACCTACCGAAGTATTCAAGATATGAAGTATACAGATTGGGAAAATCGTAAAGGTATTTTAACTGTTCAGGTTTTTTTATTAATACGCGCATTACAGCCAGACCCAGGAGTTAAAATTAAAAACCAAACTTATACATTAGGTGAGGATGAAGATAAGCGTGTATTAACATTTACCGATAATTTCAGACGCACGGTGTTTACTACTACTATTCGATTAAATAATGTTGGATCAAATTTATGGCGTATTTAAAACAATCACAAAAAAAACAGCAAGGTGTAGTTCTAATTACAGCTTTAATAATGGTTATTGCAGTGACCGGTATTGCTGTAACACTTATGAGCAGTAGTAGTATTGATATTAAAATTACCAATGCAGCACAAGAGCGCGAAGTGGCCGAAAATGAACTCATTGGTGAAGTGCAGCGCATGATCTCTGATGAGGCAAATCAAGGCGCTAATAATCAGTTCTTCCTGACTCCAGATGAAGTAACTGCAATCGCGGATGGTGATGACAAAGGTATGGTGATTGCAAATCATGCAGATATGCAAAGCAAAATGACTAACCTGAACAAGGGGGCGTTAGATTTAGAATGTCCTCGACGCTTTAATTTTACTGCAGGTATATCGTGCAATATGTTACAGGTTGCCACAACAATAGAATATGGATCTAAAAGTAAACATGAACTAACTATTGTTACAGGTATAGCACAAGAAATGGCCAGCGTAAGCAAGGGGATTTAAGATGAAATTTAAATTAAACAAAGTGTTAGCCTCTTTGCTTGGCTTAACAATAAGTATGTCGGTATTCGCTGAGGATATTGAGCTTTATGTAAATCATGATGTAGAGACAGACGAAAATCCAAGAGTGTTAATGATATTTGATACCTCTGGGAGTATGGCCTGGGATGTTGTAGATGGAGGCCAGTGTTATCGTCGATATCAAAATGGACAGTTTTATACATCAGATTGTTTTAAAAGTCAGACTTACTTTAGTTACACACAGCAATGTTACAAGTCTGTAAACGGATATGCACAAGCTGTTTGTGAAGATAGCCGCTTATTAGTAGCAAAAAACGCTGTTAGCCAACTTATTACCGATAATGATGATATTGATTTTGGTTTAATGAGATTTAGAGAAAGTTCAGGTGGCTATGTACTAGCAAGGCTTGGTGCTAACAAAAACACTTTACTTAATGAAGTTGACGATTTGCCTGCAAGTGGTGCAACTCCTTTAACTGAAACATTGTGGGAGGCGTATAGGTATATTACTGGGCAAAGCCTTTATTATGGGTATGGTATTAACAGCAGAGATAAAGCAGCCGATGCTAATGGAACTTATAAGTCACCATTTAAAAAGGAATCAGGAGATCCTCTCAGGTGCGATAACTCAATTAATATTATTTTGATGACTGATGGAGACCCTACTAACGATGATGGTCGTGATGATCAGATTAAAAGTGTACATAATAATTTATTTAATGATTCAATCCCTTTTGTGAGCGGTGATTATTCTAATAGCTATTTAGTTGCTCTATCAAAAATAATACATGGAACAAATAATACAAAAGTAGATTTATACTCTGATACAAGTGATGTGCTAGATACTGGTAGAGTTTTTACCATTGGCTTTGGCACAGGAATGAGCGAGGGCGGTATCGACTTACTAGAGAAAGCTGCATCAGTTGGTGGAGGCCAGTACTTAGAGGCGCGAACTTCAGAAGCTTTATCTGAAGCATTAAAAAATACTATTTCAAGAATTAGAGAAGTAAATGATAGTTTTTCATCGCCTTCAGTTGCGAGTAATAATGTAGATCAAACTCGTAGCCGGGATGCTGTTTATTTTGCCATGTTTTACCCTGAAACCGGTGCTCGTTGGCGTGGAAACTTAAAAAAACTGAAAGTATCAGGGAATCAAATTGTTGATTCAAAAGGATTGTCGGCACTTGATGAGAATGGCTTAATTGACGAAAATGCAGAAACATTTTGGTTGCCAAGTGGGGAGCCAGCGGATGGTAACTTAGTTGCACAAGGTGGTGTGAACCTTCATTTAACGACATTAGATTCAGATAGCCGTAATTTATACACTGACAATCAGGGAGCTATAGTAAATTTTAATACCTCAGTTGTGAGTGATATTCTCAATTTAGTCGATAACAATCCGCTAAGCTTATCGAGTAATGATATCAAATGGGCAATGGGTATAGACGTTGATGATGAAGATGGCGATGGGTCTAGCGTTGATCAGCGCAAAGATATTTTTGGTGATCCTCTGCATTCTAAACCTGTTGCAATCGATTATGGTAATGATGATATTCGAGTTTTAATAGGAACTAATGCAGGCTTTTTGCATATGTTCAAGGATTCTGATGATAGCGTAAGTGAAAGTTGGGCATTTATACCGTCTGCTTTATACAACATTATTAAACCTCTACGTGAAAATCAAGCCGATACGAAAGTATATGGTGTGGATGGTCCTATTAGTATTTATTTTGATAATAAAAACTTAAATAGTGATGGTTTAAATGACGGTATTATTGATGCGAGTGGCGACGATAAAGTGTGGGCTTTTGCGGGGATGCGTCGCGGTGGTAAAAATTACTACGGACTTGATATAACAAACCCAAACATACCAAAAAAATTATGGGACGCACCAATTGAAGGCGGAAAAGGTGATTTTAAAGAGCTTGCGCAAACATGGTCAAAGCCACAAATAGCCTATATTAAAGCATTTGGTGATAAGCCTTTATTAATTTTTGGTGCTGGATACGATACAAATAAAGATGCAGCTATTCGTAGTGAGGATGATATAGGGCGAGGTATCTATATTGTTGAAGCTGAAACCGGTAAAAGGGTGTGGGCATTAACACCGGATATTAATGGCTTTAAAGGTAAGCATAGTATTGCTGCAGATATAACCACGCTTGACTCAGATTATGATGGATATATAGACCGAATTTATGCGGCAGATACCGGTGGAGATATTTGGCGTATAGATATGCCTGGTAGTAATACTAGCGAGTTTAGCCACTTTAAATTAGCTGAGCTTGGTAGTAATAAAGCAACTGAGGACCGACGCTTTTTCTATAAACCACTCGTAGCACGCACAATTTATAGTAAAGTAAGCGAGTCAACAGTTAATGGTAGCACCGTTATAACACGCTTAGATACACCGTATGATGCCATAGTTATCGGCAGTGGTAATCGCTCAAAACCAACCGGCACCAATGAAAAAGATCAATTGTTTATGATCAGAGATGAAAATACGGTTACTAAATCGTATAAAACGAATGCACCAGATACTATTGTGCCTGCTGATTTGATGCAAATGAATTCAGACCCATTTGGCAATGCTCTAGATGACGTTGATGATTTTGTTGACTTAGAAGTGGACTTGGCTAAATTTAATGGCTGGAGATATGAGTTAGGAACGGGTGAAAAGTCGCTAGCTGCTGCCACAGTTGTTGGAGGTGTTGCCTATTTTACAAGCTTCACACCTGCATCAGATACATCGACTGAAAATCAATGTTCGCTAAGTGGTGGTGGTGGTTCTTTATACGCTTTTCACTTACATTACGGTACTAAAGTGTATGACGACCTTAAATTTACAACCAGCTATGATGTACCAGATACACCTCAGTTATACTTTGGTGAAAGCCCTTCATGTGTAGATGGTAATGGCGATGGTAAATGTGATGACGACCCAACAGTTGACGTAATACAAGAAAGTCAGTTTTATTTAATTGGGCCTGGTATTAAAGGTGAAAATGCGGAAAATCCAATGAAACCTGTAGAAATAAAAGGTCCTGGTTTAACTGTTGTTGATGGTAAAGTTGTGTTGGTTAATGACAATGCAGTAGGGTTTGGCTTTAAAACCCAACAAACATATATCTATAAACGTGAAGAAAATGACGAAGTTAATAATTAAGGAAATTAGATGAAAAAACAACACGGGTTTACCTTAATTGAGCTGATGATAGCCGTTGCTATCGTCGGCATACTCGCTTCAATTGCGCTGCCTAACTATACTGAATATGTAAAGCGTGCTTCGCGCGCTGAAGCTGCTGCAGCGTTGTTAGATGCTGCAAACAAGGAGGAGCAGTATTTTGTGGATAATAGGGAATATACAGAGACATTTACTGATTTAGGATTGCAAAGTAAAACCGAAAATGGCCATTTTGAGCTATCCATAAAGGTAGTCGATAGCAATACCTTCACTATTACAGCTAAGCCTATAGCCGGTGCTGTAAAGGGGGATAACGATTGTAAAGAGCTTACAATTACTGACACAGGCCTTAAAGGTGCAAAAGGAAGTAAAGGTAACTCTGATATTGATTATTGTTGGGGTCGATAGCCTAGATTACTTCTTCTGACACTTATCAGTTGATTTGATGCGAATTCTACCCGTTTGACTTACAGATAAAGCCAATCCTTCGAGATTGGCTTTATCGCTATTGGGGCAATATATAAAAGTCCCATTTTGAAAACCATTTAAAGAACCATCTGGACGAAATGTAATGGCGTTGCGCGGATACTCTAAAGTATCAGCATCATGAACATCCTCGAAAGTGCTTAAGAGTAACTCATCATCATCTAGAGTCGTTGATTTATCTTTGTCGATAAATAGTGACATTTGACCATCCCACTCGTCCTTTGTGCATTGACTGCCTTTTAGTGCGCAAAGCGTGACGTAAGTACCATTTTCAATTGCGTAAAGACGGCCATAATTTATATTTCGGTGTAGTAGATTCACATGGTTATCTAATCGGTTTTTAGCCAAGAAGTCTGGATAAAACCACATCGATAATTGACTGATTACACTGACAACAGCAATTGAAACCATTAATTCAAGAAGTGTCACTCCCTTGTTTTTTGATATTGATAATCTCATCCTTGAAGACCTGAGTTAATAAATGATTAACTCAGTCTAGTAAATGATACAAATATGACAAGATGAATTTGTATGTTTTTTAACCGCAAGTCTGAGCTGTATCACCGGTATAAAAAGAAGTACCAGATTGAGATACTGTTAAAGCTTTATTATTTTCACTGCCATTATTAGGACAAAATACAAAATCACCGGGGTTCGTTGTTATTCGACCACTGGTATTAAACCGTAATCTCCTATCATTACCAGTATATTTTATTTTGTCATTAAGGCTTATTTTTTCCATAACTCGTAGTAAAGAGTCTGTAGAGCTGTTGTATTGACCGCTATTATCACCATCAATGAATACAATGATAATTTTATTTCTGTCCCATCGATTACGACATTGCATTGTGTCATTTTGATTTTTTACTTCACCATGCTGCGCGGCACATATAACGACTATTTCATCTGTACTTGCTGCTTGAGAGCGTGCATAGCTAATATTTCTTTTTAACTCCAACAAAAAATTCTCAGCTCTATTTTCTTCTAACATATCGCTGCTATTCCAAATCGCAATTGATGCAATGATCCCAACGATAGCAACGGTTACCATGAGTTCTAAAAGAGTGAATCCGTTTTGTTTGTTTTTCATATTAATCTCATTTACTGCTAGTCATTTAAGTATAGCTATTTTTATACAATAAATTATACCATGATCGGTTGTTTTATCACCGTAATTCAATCGCTTTGTTTGCTATGAACATCATGATTGTCTAAAATCGAGGCAACTGGAGCTTTCAAAAGTAATTAATATGAAAAAAATAGAAGCAATTATCAAACCTTTTAAGTTAGACGATGTGCGTGAAGCGTTGTCGGATGTAGGTATAACAGGTATGACGGTAAGCGAAGTTAAAGGCTTTGGACGTCAAAAAGGTCACACTGAGTTATATCGTGGCGCAGAGTATATGGTTGATTTTTTACCTAAAGTAAAACTTGATATTGTATTGACTGATGAAGATGTAGACCGTGCAATTGAAGTTATTGTAAAAACGGCACAAACAGGAAAAATCGGTGACGGTAAAATATTTGTCACTGATGTTGAGCGTGTAATACGTATTCGTACTGCTGAGGAAGATGAAGAGGCGATTTAAGATTTTCTTCTACGCAGTAAAAAGGCGCTTACTAAGCGCCTTTTTGTTTATTTAGTTCTTTTATTTAGTCTTCGTGTTTGCTTTGCGTGCTCACTAAGCTCAGTTAAACCTAATTGGTCGTAACTTTTTTCCATCATTTCAAGCGCGGGATCTAAGTAACTGCTTTGTGAGTAGTGTTCAACAACAAACTTACCTCTATTAGCAGCAGCTAAATAAGCTTCACGCTCATAATAGTAAGTGGCTACTTTTAATTCATAACGTGCCATACGGTTTAAAAGCCATACTAAACGACGCTTAGCTTCAGGCGCGTAATCACTTTTCGGAAAGCGTTTTACTAGTGTCGATAAATCGGTAAATGCAACACGTGTACGGTTAGCATCACGGTCGGCTCTATCTACACCAAAGTACTCTTGGAACGCATTTTTATCTGCTTTAATGTTTACTAAACCACGCATGTAATACATGTAATCTAGGTCTTTATGGTTTGGATTTAAGCGAATAAAGCGGTCAATGGTTGCAAGTGCTTGTTCAGTATTACCTGATTGGTAATGTGCATACACTAAGTCCATTTGTACTTGTTTAGAGAATGGGCCAAACGGGTAGCGAGAATCTATTGCACTCAAAAGTTCAATTGCGCGAGCATATAAACCAGAATCTAGTGTTTCTTTTGCATCTTCATATAAAGCGTGTGCAGATTTATTCGGTACACGTTGAATGTCTTCTTGGTCTGGAGCAGACGAACAAGCGCCTAAACTAAGTACAGAAACTGAAAAAACAATGGCAAATGCACGTTTCCCTATTTTATTTATCATTTTATTTGTTACCTTCGATGTCTTCGGCTAGGCCAAGTCGGTAAAACCGAGTAAACTATGCGTATTATATTATGCTTTTATTAAAAGCGATTCTAACCCAGTCGAGCAAAGCTTGCACTGGTAAATTGGGTAAAGTTACTAATGTCAGAGCAAATTTCTCTTCAAGCCGACGTTCCAACCGAATTAGGTGGTAAACGTCTAGACCAAGTATTAGCACAATTGTTCCCTGATTATTCACGTTCTCGTATAAAAACGTGGATATTGGATGATAAAATCACCGTAGACGGTGAAATTTTCAACACTCCACGCGAAAAGCTACTAGGTGGTGAAGTTGTAAGTGTTGAGACAACAATTGAAGCACCACGCGAATACGAAGCACAAGATATCAAATTAAACATTGTTTATGAAGATGATGATATTTTGGTAATTAATAAACCAATGGGCCTAGTGGTTCACCCTGGTGCGGGTAATCCTAATGGAACAGTGCTAAACGCATTACTACATTACTACCCTGAAATAATTAACGTACCACGCGCGGGTATTGTGCATCGTTTAGATAAAGACACGACCGGTTTAATGGTTGTAGCTAAAACGATTCCAGCACAAACGCATTTAGTAACAGCGCTACAAAAGCGTGAAAACTTCACGCGTGAATATGAAGCACTGTGTAATGGTACTATGACCGCAGGTGGTATGGTTGAAAAAGCAATTGGCCGCCATCCGACTCAGCGTACGCATATGGCAGTACATGAACTGGGTAAACCGGCAATTACACATTACCGTGTTGCTGAAAAATTCCGTGCTCATACTCGTTTACGCCTGCGCTTAGAAACAGGTCGTACGCATCAAATTCGCGTGCACATGGCACATTTAAATCATCCACTAATTGGCGATCAATCTTATGGCGGCCGTCCGCGTCCACCTAAAGGTGCAACACCTGAGTTATTTGAGTTACTTCGTAGCTTTAGACGCCAAGCACTACATGCTGTAAAATTGAGCATTGCGCACCCAATCACCGGTGAAATGATGACATGGCAAGCACCTATCCCTGATGATATGGTTGCTATGACACATGCACTACGTGAAGATACTAAAGCTAATCCTGATATCGATAGATAATGCACTTATTGTCAGCGACATGGCAAAACCTTCATAAAGTAGGAACGTTAAGTACTACTTGTGGAGGTGGTGTTTCAAAAATCCCATTTAAAAGTTTTAATTTGGGATTCCATGTTGGTGATAATCAAAATCATGTATCAAAAAACCGCTCATTATTAACAAACCTTCTACCTAAACCTGCCGTGTGGCTAAATCAAATTCATAGCTCTAATGTTGTTATTGTTGATGAATATTTTGATTTTGATGAGTTACACGATGCTGATGCGCTTTATACTCAGTTATTAAATCAGCCTTTGGCTATAATGACCGCCGATTGCTTACCTATTTTATTAGTGAGTGATGATGAAAAAGAAATTGCAGCTATACATGGCGGCTGGCGAGGACTTGAGCAGGGAGTTATTGAAAATACATTAGAGTGCTTTAGTACCAAATATGAAAATATAAGTGCGTGGCTAGGGCCTGCAATTGGACCAAACCGATTTGAGGTTGGGGCTGAAGTGTTTGAGTTATTTCAAAAAAGGTCCCCTTCATTTATTCAAGCATTTACACTACAAACTAATGGCAAATA
This sequence comes from Pseudoalteromonas sp. NZS71, assembly GCF_015864715.1. NCBI lineage: Bacteria > Pseudomonadati > Pseudomonadota > Gammaproteobacteria > Alteromonadales > Pseudoalteromonadaceae > Pseudoalteromonas > Pseudoalteromonas sp. NZS71. The sequence continues at coordinate 62,078 of NZ_JADYWS010000010.1, forward strand.
TCTTGCTGATATTTATGGTATTGCGCGTACTCTACTTACCCAGCTAGGCGTTAAAAATATTAAAGGCGGCGACTATTGTACCGTCTCCCAAAGTGACTTATTTTTTTCTTATCGACGAGATGGACAAACTGGACGTATGGCAAGTTTGATCTGGCGCAAGTAATTAGTATCTTTAATCATTATATTTCCCCCTACACCTTGAACAAACACCTAAACATACCCATTAATTAAGCAATTAGATTATTTAATAGGTAACACCATGCGTTTAGATAGATTTACAAGTAAATTTCAATCTGCGCTTTCTGATGCGCAATCGCTAGCCCTTGGTCGCGATCATCAATTTATTGAACCCGTACATTTAATGTATTCATTGCTAAAGCAAAGTGGCTCTAGTGTACGTGCATTATTTGCACAAACGGGTGTCAGCGCTGACGAACTCAACACCAAGCTTTCACAAGAAATAGAAAAATTATTTAAAGTAGAAGGTGTAGGTGGCGACGTCCAGCTATCAAACAATATGGCATCACTTATTAATCTATGTGATAAGTACGCGCAAAAACGCAAAGACAAATATATTTCAAGTGAATTATTTGTACTGGCGGCATGCGATGATAAAGGTCCACTTGGCGATATATTTAGGTCGTTAAATATTACCTCGACTAAAATTGAAACTGCAATTAAAGCGATTCGCGGCGGTCAAAAAGTTGATGACCCAAATGCCGAAGAAACACGTCAAGCGCTTGAAAAGTTCACGATTGATCTAACTGAGCGAGCAGAGCAAGGTAAGCTTGACCCCGTTATTGGTCGCGATGACGAAATTCGCCGCACGATTCAGGTACTACAACGCCGCACTAAAAATAACCCTGTATTAATCGGTGAACCAGGTGTTGGTAAAACAGCAATTGCCGAGGGGTTAGCACAGCGTATTATTAATGGTGAAGTACCTGAAGGATTAAAAAATAAACGCGTACTATCACTTGATTTAGGGGCGTTAGTTGCGGGTGCTAAATACCGTGGCGAATTTGAAGAACGTTTAAAATCAGTATTAAACGAATTGGCTAAAGAAGAAGGCCAAGTCATTTTATTTATTGATGAAATACATACTATTGTAGGTGCAGGAAAAAGTGACGGTGCCATGGATGCAGGCAATATGTTAAAGCCAGCATTAGCACGCGGTGAATTACACTGTGTTGGCGCAACCACGCTTGATGAATACCGTAAATATATAGAAAAAGACGCAGCTCTTGAGCGTCGATTCCAAAAGGTACTTATTGAAGAGCCATCTGTTGAAGATACCATTGCAATATTACGTGGCTTAAAAGAGCGATATGAGTTACATCATTCAGTAGAAATTACTGACCCCGCGATTGTTGCTGCGGCGCAGTTATCTCATCGTTATATTAGTGACCGTCAATTACCTGATAAAGCGATTGATTTAATAGATGAAGCGGGTTCTTCAATTCGATTACAAATTGACTCCAAACCAGAATCGTTAGACAAGCTTGAACGCCGTATCATCCAGCTAAAGTTAGAAGATAATGCGCTAGCGAAAGAAAAAGACGAAGCAAGTCAAAAACGCCGAGCTGAAATGCAAGAGTTGATCACCGACCTTGATGGGCAATATCGTGAGCTAGACGAGATATGGAATGCTGAAAAAGCATCACTTCAAGGCACGCAAGTAATTAAAGCCGAGCTTGAACAAGCAAGATTAGATTTAGATGTAGCGCGAAGAGCAAGTGATTTACAGCGTATGTCAGAGCTGCAATATGGGCGAATTCCAGAACTTGAACGAAAACTTGATTTAGCCTCACAAGCCGAAATGCAAGAAATGACTCTGCTTAAAAACCAAGTAGGTGAGGATGAAATTGCTGAAATACTGTCTCGCTGGACAGGAATTCCTGTTGCAAGAATGCTACAAGGTGAGCGTGAAAAGCTGCTGCAAATGGAAGATAAGTTACACAGTAAAGTAATAGGGCAAGATGAAGCGGTTGTTGCTGTTTCTAACGCAATACGACGCTCACGTGCCGGGCTTGCAGATCCTAATCGTCCTATTGGTTCTTTCTTATTTTTAGGTCCAACTGGTGTGGGTAAAACCGAGCTGACAAAAGCACTGGCTGGTTTTATGTTTGATACCGAAGATGCCATGGTGCGTATCGACATGTCTGAGTTTATGGAAAAACATTCAGTCGCACGTCTAGTAGGGGCTCCTCCAGGTTACGTGGGTTACGAAGAGGGCGGTTATTTAACAGAAGCTGTTCGTCGTAAACCTTACTCAGTGATATTGCTTGATGAAATAGAAAAGGCGCATCCTGATGTGTTTAATATTTTACTGCAAGTATTAGATGATGGCCGATTAACTGACGGGCAGGGTAGAACCGTTGATTTTAAAAATACCGTTATTATCATGACCTCAAATCTAGGCTCAGATATTATCCAAGAGCAAGCGGGTAATAATGATTACACGACCCTTAAAGCTAAAGTAATGGAAGTATTAATTAATGAGTTTAGGCCTGAATTTATTAACCGTATAGACGAGACTGTCGTGTTCCACCCGTTAGCAAACGAGCATATAAAAGAAATAGCTGATATTCAGTTAATGAAATTACGTGAGCGTTTAACTGAGATGGGATATCTGCTTGAAATAAGCGATGCTGCTCTTGAGCGAATTGCAGAAAGTGGGTTTGATCCTGTCTACGGTGCACGTCCGCTTAAGCGTGCTATTCAACAAACGATTGAAAACCCGCTGGCACAAAAGTTACTCAATGGAGACTACTTACCAGGTTGCGTGATCGTTATTGATGCAAATGACGACTCTCTGGTATTTTCCAAGCGTTAATTGTAAATAATTAAACTCAAAAGCCGCTAAAATAGCGGCTTTTTTATGTTTGTTAAACTTTAAAAGTTAGTAATAAATCGTTCACCCTACGTGAACCTTCAACAAGTTCAGCTGCTCCTTTTGCCACATTAAAGCTTAAGCTTAAGTTGTTATCTCCAAAGTCTTTAATTTGCGAAACATTATTACTAATATCATTACTAACCATTTGTTGCTCTTCTGCAGCAGATGATATTTGTATTGCTAAATGAGATATTTCACTGATTTGGATAAAAATCCCCTCTAATTCAACTTGAGTTTTATCGGTTGTCAGCACACAATTATCGGCTTGTGCTTTAGTGCTTTGCATTACTTTAGACCAGCTAAATAAAGTATCTTGTATTTCTTTAATAGAACTGTGGATTTGTGTTGTAGCATTTTGAGTACGTGACGAAAGGGTCCTTACCTCGTCGGCTACTACAGCAAAGCCTCGACCATGCTCTCCCGCTCTAGCTGCTTCAATCGCTGCATTGAGGGCAAGTAAGTTAGTTTGATCGGCAATTCCCTCTATTTCACTCATTACTTTACCAATCTTATCTGCTTCAGAGGCTAAGCTGGTGGCTGTGGTTGCAGCCTTTTCTACTTGAAAAGCTAAATCAGATACCATTTTACTATTATCTGCAATATGGTCTTTTATTTCAGAGCAACTTTGATGGGTGTTATTCACTTTATCAGCTGTTTGAGCGGTATTTACTGATATTTCACCAATGGTAGAGCTCATTTGAGTCATCGCTGATGCAATTTGTTCTAAACGCTCACCTTGCGAAGCAATACCTTTTTCAGTAAGCGTAGATTGTTTATCTAGATCAGTTGCGATGCCATTAAAGCTTAATGTGGAGTCTTTCATACGGCCAAGAACCGTGCGCAATTTTGCGCTTAGCATTTGCTCTCTATAATCACTTACGCTATGCGGTGTATGGCCGCTGTAAATATAGCGAGAGATTGAATCGGCTTTTGCTTTTTGTTCGCGTAATATTTTAGGGGTAACAAGCAGTTCGTCATAATTTAGCCCAATAACTAAGGCGCACATCAATAGGCTAATTACAGCTAAAGAGATTGATCCCGTAACAGCAATAAAAATCAGCCAAAGTAATAGGCATATAAAAGTAATGCCTTGTCTTATTGTGGTGTGTTCTCGTAGTTTAAATGATGACTTATTGGCATTTATTTTGTTGTAAAGAGCGTGTGCACGTTGCTTAAGTTGAGAGCTTGCTTTAGTTCTTACTGATTGATAACCAACAAGTCGGCTATGCTCAAAAATAGGGGTTACAAAGGCATCTACCCAATAATAACGGCCATCTTTACAGCGGTTTTTAACCATGCCGCGCCACGAGTGCTCTTGTTTTAATGTTGCCCACATTTCTTTAAAGGCCGCTTTTGGCATATCAGGGTGACGAACAATATTATGATGCTGACCGATAAGCTCTTGTGCGCTATAACCTGCTACAGAGCAAAACTCTTGATTGACGTATGTTATTACACCCTTGAGGTCGGTAGTAGAAACAAGCTCTTGTGACTCATCAAAGTATACTTCTTCATTTTTTAAGCTTTTATCATTGTGCATTATGTTTATTATCATCCTTTATTGTTGCTGTCATTATATTGGTTACACACTACAAAGCAAAAAATAGCGTCTTTCCTTTTATGCTCATAAGACAAATAATTGTTTTTATTGATCTAGATCAAATTTAAATATCGAGTAGCTAAATTGAACTCATTTTAAATAAGTTCCGGTCTATTATTTTGGGCTTATATTTTGCGTATTTAATTTATACTTAAATACGCATTTAAAGCATTTGTATAATGCCCAGAGCAATGGCAATATTACGACTTAATATAATGATGTTGGTCATATTAAGCGCATGTATAGAGTGGGTAAATAATTATTAACTTAGAGAAATTATATTGTTCTTAGCAATTTATACCAGTTGCATTAAATAAGTGATCTATTATAGCGCTAAGAAAATAGCACAATAACAAGGCAAAAATTATGACATGTAGTTGTTCTATATGAATAATTTTTAACGCAGTGAGTGCGCTATTTAATGCGATAGAATGATCATATTTTCAATAAAATTGGTATTAATCTTGAGTCTAAGTAATTAGCCCCCATAACCTTATGATTAAGCCACGTGGCCCGAGGAAAGATTTTTTGACAACACATGATTTAGCTAACGCACTTGAAGCGTTATCAGTAAATGAGCACCAACATGCAGTTAAAGGCATTAAACGTGGCATAGAGCGAGAGTCGCTAAGAATACAAGATAATGGTGTTATATCACCTCAAGGTCACCCAAAAGGTGTGGGCAGTGCGTTAACTAACGGCCATATTACAACTGATTTTTCTGAGTCTTTACTTGAATTTATTACTCCAGTTAGTGAATCGTCAACGCAAACGCTTAAGCAATTAAAAGACCTTCAAAAGTTCACTCTAGAAAAAATGGGCGATGAACTACTTTGGCCCATTAGTATGCCGTGTTTTATTGAGCACCAAGACGATATAGTGCTAGCTCAATTTGGTAGTTCAAATACTGGTCAAATGAAAACACTATACCGTGAAGGATTAAAAAATCGCTACGGTAGTATGATGCAAGCAATTGCGGGTGTTCACTTTAATATTTCATTCCCAGATACGCTTTGGCAGTCACTTCATTCGTTACAACAAAGTAATGCAAGCCTTCAAGATTTTATTTCAGAAGGTTACTTATCCCTTATTCGTAACTTTAAACGCGAACTATGGCTAATAAGTTACATGTTTGGCGCATCGCCAGCATTGTGTAACTCATTTTTGCAAGGTCGAAAAACCGACTTACCATTTAAAAAACTAGGTAAAGGCACGCTTTACTTAGAAGTTGGTACAGCACTGCGTTTAGGTAATTTAGGTTATACAAATAGCGCTCAGTCGTCACTACGCGTAATGTATAACTCGTTAGATGAATATGTAGCGGGCCTTAAAAAAGCAATCAACACACCATCAGAAATTTATGGTGATCTTGATGACTACAAGAGTGAAAACCCTAAGCAGTTAAATAAAAATATTCTGCAGATTGAAAACGAATTTTACTCGCCAATTCGTCCTAAGCGTAATGCGAAAAGTGGCGAAACGCCAACGGATGCATTGCTTCGAGCAGGTATTGAATACGTAGAAATTCGCGCATTAGACGTTAACCCGTTTAGCGAAGTTGGTATTGATATTGAGCAAATTCACTTTTTAGATGTGTTTTTAACGTATTGTTTATTAAAAGATTCAGCTCCAATGGATTGGAAAGAACAAGCACGTAGTACTGAAAATCTCGACACAGTAGTAAACCAAGGTCGAGAAGAAGGGCTAATGCTTAACTTTAATAACACACAGCGTAGCCTTCAGTCGTGGGGCGATGAAATATTTACCCAGCTTACTGATGTCGCTAAATGGATGGATAATGCTTATGGTGTTAACTATTACTCAGATACTATAAAGCGCATGGCAACGTGGATACATAATCCAGAGCTTACTTACTCTGGACGTTACGTGTCACAATTGAAAGAGTCTGGTTTAGACAACGGCCACTTTGCACTAGCATTGGCTAGTAAATATAAGCAAAGCCACGCAGACACTGACTACAGCGAGTTTTTAAAGCCTTGGCTGGAACAACAAGTTGTAGAGTCTAACGAAGCACAAGCTGCAATTGAGCAAGCAGATACCCAGTCATTTACCGCGTTTTTAGATGCGTATTTTGACGGTAAATAACCTTGGTATTTAGCAAAATTTAAGCAAAAAAACGCAGCCTAAGTTGGCTGCGTAAATATATTCAGGGATGAATTAATGCTGTACTGCTGCATTCATTGAGTCAGACCCACACTTTTTAAAAAAGTTCTGTGAGATCTTAGAAAAATGAAAAAAAATGCAATTATCCTATCTCTCGCCATTACTTTAGCCGGTTGTGCTACAGCGCCTCCAAAGCAACCTAACGATTTATGTAAAATTTTTGAAGAAAAGCCAGATTGGTATTTCGACGCAAAAGATGCACAAGAAAAATGGGGTTCTCCCAAGCATGTACTCATGAGTATGATGTACCAAGAAAGCTCATTTAAGCATGATGCCGCTCCGCCTATGGAGTACTTCTTATGGATAATTCCTACCGGTCGCGCAAGTGATGCCTATGGTTACTCGCAAGCTAAAACACCAACATGGTCTGATTATATTCGTGAAACAGGCAACAACGGTGCTGATAGAGACGACTTTGACGATGCAATCGACTTTATGGCGTGGTTTGTTTATAAAACCCATAAAGTAAATAAAATATCTAAATGGGATGCTTACGCACAATACCTTAATTATCATGAAGGCTGGGGTGGTTATAAGCGTGGCACGTACAAAAAGAAAAAGTGGCTAATGGGTGTTGCGAACAAAGTTAAGCACAGAGCGAGCCGCTATGGCGCTCAATTAAAACACTGCGAAGAAGAGCTTGATAAAGGTTGGTTTGAACGTCTTATATTTGGCTAGATAGTTATTAATGGATATAAAAAAGGAGCCAATTGGCTCCTTTTTTATTTAGCGAGAACGCTTATTCGGCAGTATCTTCACTTGTTTTATCATATTTTCTTTTACTTCGAGTACTTCAATAGGATATCCCGCGATACGCAAACTAATATTTGCATCAGGAATATTCTCCAAGTATTCAACAATTAAACCACTCAAAGTTTTAGGTCCATCGAGCGGGAAATCCCAACCCATTTCTTTATTTAAATCGCGTACGTTAGCGCCGCCATCCACAATACATGAGCCATCAGTTTGTGTTTCTACTTCTTCGCTCGGCGTACGAGTTTGCGTAGTTGTAAAATCGCCAACAACTTCTTCTAAAATATCTTCTAGGGTCACTAGGCCTTGGATGTCGCCATACTCATCTACCACTAAGCCTATGCGTTCTTTAGATTGCTGAAACTTTAATAGCTGAGTATTTAGTGATGTTCCTTCAGGGATAAAGTAAATTTCACGTACAGCTCGTAGCAAAGATGGTTTATCAAATTGCTCTTTTGTAAGTAAACGAAGCGCATCACGTGAGTGAATAAAACCTACTGCATCATCTATATTATCGCGATACAACAACACACGAGTATGTTGTGCATGGGTAAGCTGGCGACTAATTAGTTTCCAATCGTCATTTATATCAATGGCCACAATTTCGTTTCGTGGGATCATAATATCTTCAACGGTTACTTGTTCTAAATCTAAAATTGAAGTCAGCATACTTTGATGACGAGCAGGAATAAGTGCGCCTGACTCATTGAGTACTGTTTTTAATTCTTCTTTACTCATGCTGTGTTCGTCGATTTGAGCAGCACTAATACCAAATAACCGCAGTATACCGTTTGTCATCCAGTTAATAACCACGACAAAAGGAAACATTATTTTAAGTAGCCCTTTTAAAATAATAGAGCTTGGAAAGGCAACTTTTTCAGGATAAAGAGCAGCAAGGGTTTTAGGGGTTACTTCAGCAAATATAAGCACGACTAAAGTTAACACACCTGTAGCTATTGCAATACCGAGGTCACCATAAAGACGAATACCTATAATGGTTGCAACTTGGGCTGCTGCAATATTAACAAGGTTATTACCGATTAAGATTAAACCGATGAGCCTATCTGGACGGCTAAGTAATTTACTGACTCGTTTAGCTGCACGATGATCCTCTTTAGCGAGGTGTCGCAGGCGTATACGATTGATTGACATAATTCCGGTTTCTGAACCAGAAAAATAAGCAGAAAAAAGCACCAAAAAACCTAAAATGATAAATAGGGTACTTGTCGATATGTCGTCCAACGATGGATCCTTTTCTTATAAATCAATGCGTATTAAGCTAGAGTGAGCAAGCAGAGTCAAGTTAAAACTTATTTAGTATCACTTCTTGTATGAAACGGCTGCCAAAATAAGCGAGTGTGAGGACAAATGCAGCGACCATGATTGTAATAACCACCGGTTTACCGCGCCAACCCTTTTTCATATGCCCGATAGCTACAACGGTAAAAATAGCCCACGCAACTAACGATAATATTGTTTTATGAATGAACTCTTTAGCGAACATTCCATCAAGAAATACAAACCCTGAAAGTAATGCAAATGTGAGTAATATAGTGCCTAAATTAAGAAGTTGGTAAAGCTGGCGCTCCACAACCATTAAAGGCGGAAGATGGCTATGCACAATTGCTAAATCTTTACGTTTTAAACGTTTATCAATAAAGTAAAACTGTACACCATATAAAGTGGCGATAATTAAAATACAGTAGGCTAACAAAGATAAAGAGATGTGCGTTACTAAACCCACCTCAATATTAATACTTTGCAATAAAATATGATGAGGAATAAATAAACTGGCAATGGTTAGTAAGGCACCAAAACCATAAACAACGGGCAACAATAAAGTTGCAGGGAATTTTAGCGAGACAGCCGTCACCGAGACCACAATCACCCAGCACGTCAAAAGAGCGACGTTTACGATACTTAAATCTTGACCGTCGGCTCTAAAAACAGAGTTAACTAATAGCAGCATGTGCGCCACTATAGCAACCGTGCTTAAAATAACGGTTACTTTTTGGCTAGGGCCTTGTTGATGAAACAGCCGTGAAAGCACGTGAGACGTTGCTAACACATAAAATAAACTGGCAATAATAGTTAAACTAATAATCAGCATTGTGCTTGGGCCACTTAATTTGAGACAAAATAATCCTTGTTGTTATACAGCCATTGTATTTTATAGCAAAGCAAATGCATAGACCTTAAAAAAAGAAACTCATCAAGGTGCACTTGAACACTATATTGTAAGACGCCATATACGGTATACTACTTTTAATTGAAACTTAATAAGTCAATCTAGGTTAATTGAAAAATCAAATTAATCATAAATATAAATGGATTGATATAAACGTCTTATCGGAACCGTTACATGTTTGAGAACCTCCAAGAACGATTAGGTAAAACCTTAAAAAATATCAGTGGCCGTGGCCGTCTGACGGAAGACAACATAAAAGACACACTTCGCGAAGTGCGTATGGCATTTTTAGAAGCCGATGTGGCATTGCCTGTTGTTCGCGACTTTGTAAAACAAGTTAAAGAACGCGCAGTTGGGGTTGAAGTTACAAAAAGCTTAAGCCCAGGCCAAGTATTTATAAAAATAGTGCGTGAAGAACTAGAAAAAGCAATGGGCGAGGCTAATGAAGAGCTAAGTCTAAATGCGCAACCGCCAGCCGTTGTAATGGTAGCGGGTCTACAAGGTGCGGGTAAAACCACCAGTGTAGCTAAGCTTGCTAAGTTTTTAAAAGAGCGAAAAAAGAAATCAGTACTTGTAGTAAGTGCCGATGTTTATCGCCCTGCGGCTATTAAACAGCTAGAAACGCTTGCAGCAGAAGTTGATGTTGATTTCTTCCCAAGTGATATTTCGCAAAAGCCAGTTGATATTGCAACCGCTGCAATTTCTCATGCTAAAAAGAAATTTATAGATGTAGTACTTGTTGATACTGCAGGTCGTCTACATGTTGATAGCAACATGATGGATGAAATTAAAGATCTTCACAAAGCAATCAATCCAATTGAAACCTTGTTCGTTGTTGATGCAATGACAGGTCAAGATGCGGCGAATACAGCTAAAGCATTCGACGAAGCATTACCACTTACCGGTGTTATATTAACAAAAACTGATGGTGATGCGCGTGGTGGTGCTGCTTTATCTATTCGTCACATCACTGGCAAGCCTATTAAGTTTATGGGTGTGGGTGAGCGCACTGACGCACTTGAACCTTTCCACCCAGACCGTATAGCGTCGCGTATTTTAGGCATGGGTGACGTACTTTCATTAATCGAAGAAGTCGAGATGAAAGTAGATAAAGAGCAAGCTGCTAGAGTTGCTGAAAAAGTATTTAAAGGCGCAGGTTTTACTCTTGATGATTTTGCTGACCAATTAAAGCAAATGAAAAGCATGGGTGGCATGATGTCAATGCTTGATAAGCTCCCTGGTATGTCTAACTTACCAGATGCTGTTAAAGGTCAAATGGGTGATAAAACATTTATTCAAATGGAAGCTATTATTAGCTCTATGACTAAAAAAGAGCGTGCACGCCCAGAAATCATTAAAGGTTCGCGTAAAAAACGCATAGCAGCTGGCTCTGGTACACAAGTACAAGAGATTAATAAGTTGCTTAAGCAGTTTACGCAAATGCAAAAAATGATGAAAAAAATGAAAGGTAAAGGCGGTATGACTAAAATGATGCGCGGTATGAAAGGCATGTTACCACCTGGAATGATGGGCGGCGGCGGTCCTAAATTTTAAAAAGTACCATTAAGTTACTTTTTAAAATAATAGCGAATCATATTTAAAGGAGCAAATAGCTCCTTTTTTGTTGAATAAATTATGCATGTAATACACCTTTAACTCTTATTTGTCGTTGAGATCACGGTTTAACCTACTAAACTGCCTTTTTGGTTCACTTCTTACTTGCGTTATTGCCAAAAACTCGTACAATTCCCCAGCTCCCCATTCTGGGGAGTAAATCTTATTAATGAAAACAGTCAATCTTTATAGAGGACGGTATGGTAACTATTCGTTTGCAACGTGGTGGCGCTAAAAAACGCCCTTTCTATCAAATTGTGGTTGCGGATAGCCGTTTCTCGCGTGACGGTCGCTTCATCGAGAAAGTAGGCTTTTTTAACCCAATTGCTTCAGGTCAAGAAGAAAAAATTCGTTTAGATTTACCACGTGTTGAACACTGGGTAGGTCAGGGCGCATCTCTTTCAGATCGCGTAGCTAAGTTAGTAAAAGACGCTCGTAAAGCGGCTTAATAGGCGTAAGTGTAACCATGAGTCAAGAGAACACCTCATCAATAATTGTCGTAGGAAAGCTCGGTGCCCCATATGGTATAAAGGGCTGGCTTAAGGTACATTCATTTACTGATGATCCCGTAGGGATCTTCGATTTCAGCCCGTGGTTGATAGGGCAGCAAGGTAAATGGCAGTCCTTAGAAGTGGTCGACTGGCGTCGCCACAACAAAGGCTTTATCGCTAAATTTGCGCAGGTAAACGACCGAGACGAAGCAATGGCTTATACCCATGCTGAAATCTCAATGGATGCAGCGCATTTACCAGAACTCCCGCAAGGTGAGTTCTATTGGCGAGATCTCATTGGCATGTCTGTTGTAACCGATAAAGGTTATAGCTTAGGCATTGTTGATGACCTGATGGAGACAGGATCAAATGACGTACTGGTTGTTAAAGCAAACAGTAAAGACGCATTTGGTCAAGCTGAGCGTTTGATTCCTTTTTTAACTGATTCAGTTATTAAAGAAGTTAAATACGATGCAAGAGAAATTACCGTAGACTGGGATCCTGGTTTTTAATGACGCAAACTAGTTCATTATGGGTAGGGGTGATAAGCCTTTTTCCAGACATGTTTGACGCTATTACAGACCAAGGTGTTACCGGTCGCGCAGTAAAAAATGGCTTAATTGATTTTAACTGCTGGAATCCGCGAGACTACGCTTTAGATAAGCATAGAACCGTAGATGACCGTCCTTACGGGGGCGGACCTGGTATGTTAATGATGGTTGAGCCATTAAAAAAAGCGATTGCCGAAGCTAAAAAAGCAGCTGGTGATGGTGCTAAAGTAATTTATATGTCCCCGCAAGGGCGCAAACTTGATCAGCAAGGTGCTAGCGAACTCGCTAACTCTAAAAAACTGATTTTGATTGCCGGTCGCTATGAAGGTATAGATGAGAGAATAATAGAATCATATGTTGACGAAGAATGGTCAATTGGTGATTTTATTTTGAGTGGTGGTGAACTACCTGCCATGACATTAATTGACGCAGTAGCGCGATTAGTGCCAGGTGTGTTAGGTCATAACCAGTCAGCAGAACAAGATTCGTTTTCGGATGGCTTGTTAGATTGTCCACACTATACACGACCAGAAACATTGGACGACAAACAGGTTCCTGCTGTATTACTCAGTGGTAACCACCAAGAGATAGCAAAATGGCGGCTTATGCAGTCATTAGGCAGAACTTGGTTACGACGTCCTGACTTGTTGCATAACCTAGCTCTGACTGAGGAGCAAGCGGTATTACTCGCGAAATTTCAGCAAGAGTACCAAAAAGCTTGTGGCTAGAAGACAGTTACACCTAGGAAAGTGAGAAACATAATGGCAAAAGTAAACCAAAATATTATTAAAGCGCTTGAAGATGAGCAGCTTAAAACAGACGTACCTGCATTTGGCCCTGGTGATACAGTGGTTGTACAGGTAAAAGTAAAAGAAGGTGCTAAAGAGCGTCTACAGGCCTTTGAAGGTGTTGTAATCGCTAAGCGTAATCGTGGTCTTCACTCAGCATTCACAGTTCGTAAAATCTCGAACGGTGAAGGCGTTGAGCGTGTATTCCAAACGCACAGCCCTCTTATTGATAGCGTAACAGTTAAGCGTCGCGGTGCAGTTCGCCGTGCTAAGCTTTACTATCTACGTGAGCGTTCTGGTAAATCTGCACGTATTAGAGAAAAACTTAACTAATACGCGCTGTTTATCAACGCAAAAAAACGGGTTGCATCCTTCGGGTTGCAACCCGTTTTGGTTTTAGAATATTATTTCTCAATTCTCAATTCTCAATTCTCAATTCCTCATTAGTAAAATTTCCGCTTTAGCCTTTTCTCAGTTAGCTGATCCTGTTAGTATTTATCGTATTGATTAGTTTACTTTTATGTAAATTTATATTTACGTTATTTGGTTTTTTAAGGTGGGACGAACGTGGCTGACATAAGTGATTTAGCACAGCTAAGAGAAGGTATAGATGAATGCGATGCACAACTTGTTGCCTTACTCGCTAAACGTAATGGTATTACGCAAAAAATTGGTGAGATAAAACAACAAACAGGCGCACCTTTACATGCACCTGCCCGTGAAGCAGAGCTATTAGCGGCAAGACGACAAGAAGCAATAAATCAAAATGTAAGCCCAGATCTCGTTGAAGATATACTTAGACGCATGATGCGAGAAGCCTATCAAAACCAACAAGCAAAACTTGCATGCGCAGCGCCAGAGCTTTCGCCAATTGTAATTGTGGGTGGTCAAGGCGCCATGGGCCAGTTATTTGCACAGCAGTTTATTCGCTCAGGTTACGAAGTTAAAATTTTAGATAAAGATCAGCAAAACGATGCGAAAAGTATTTTAAAAGGTGCCAAGCTGGTAATGATTAGCGTACCTATTAATGCATTGGACGTTGTCGTTGCTAAGTTACCTAAACTAGATGATGACTGTTTACTTGTAGATATTACATCGGTAAAGCAATCGCCTATTAAAGCACTAAAAGCTGCGCATAGTGGCCCTGTGGTTGGTTTACATCCTATGTTTGGGCCTGATATATCACACTGGGTAAAACAAACAGTCGTTGTATGTGAAGGACGAGAGCACCAAGCGGCAAAAGGCTTGCTACAACAGTTACAAGTATGGGGTTGTCAGCTTGTTGAGCTTGATGCTAAAAAGCATGATGAAGCAATGCAAATTATTCAGGTAATGCGCCATTTAACGACATTTGTGTACGGACAATTTCTAGCAAAACAAAGTCATACACTAGAAGAATTACGTAGCTGCTCGTCACCTATATATCAATTAGAACTGATGATGGTAGGGCGTTTATTTGCACAGTCGCCTGAGCTGTACTCAGATATTATGCTAGCACAATTCGATGATGTAGAAACCTTACTTGCACAGTACCAAGATACCTTTGCAAGTACATTAGCAAAATTAAAAGCGGGAGATAAAGCCGCGCTTATTGATTCTTTTGCTGAGGCGAAAGTTTACTTTTCTGACTCGACAGAACACTTTTTAACGCAAAGCCGAAGCTTATTAAATAAAGCGAATGATTCAAAAGTTTTAGATTAATATTTGTTATACCGTTTGCTTAAGTGGGGATTTAATTCGTTAAATTGCTAAAATATTTATGCAGACTGGTACTAGTTAACGAAAAAGGGCCGATATCGGCCCTTTTTGATTTGTAAAATTGCTTATTAAGTATTAACGCTTACTGCCTGTAGTGACTCGCTTTGGTAGCATCCTAAAATACGTACATATTGGGTGTGCTCTTTAAGTTCTTCTAGCGCTTCTTTTACTTGGCTTTCAGCTAAGTTTGCTTCTAGGTCAACATAAAAAACTTCTTCCCACGGATTGCCCGGAGTAGGGCGAGATTCAAGTTTTACTAAATTAATCTTATGCTGCTTAAAAATCATTAACGCATCGGCTAGTGAGCCCGCTTGTTGTTTTGTCGACATGATCAAACTAGTTTTAGTTGGAATTTGGTTAGACACTTGTAGAGGCTTACGTGCAACAACAATAAAGCGGCTATGGTTTTCGCTTTGATTAGCTAGGTTTGATTTAATAACCTCAAGCCCTACGTTTTTCCCCGCTTGTGCAGAGCCAATTGCAGCACTGTATGGAGTGTTCAGAGCTGATTGTAGCGCGCTTGATGTTGAGTCACATGTTTCGTGTTGTAAATCACCTAAGCCCTGTAAAAAACGGCTGCACTGCGCAAATGGTTGTGGGTGTGCAAATATTTTTGTTAGTTGACTAAGTTCAGTATCAGGGTTGGCGAGTAAGCAATGCTCTACACTGTGAGTTACTTCTCCAACAATAGACACTTGCGCGTGCTGTAATAAGTCAAACACCTCGTTAATACTGCCAGAGCTTGTGTTTTCAATGGGTAATAAGCCAAAATCAGCTTGTCCGTTTTCTACTTTACCTGTTATTTCGTCAAACGATGTACAGCCAATTTCAACTAATTTCCCCGGGCGGCGGCTAAAATATTTATGGCACGCTAGTTGACTATAAGAACCCTGACCACCTAAGTAAGTTACACGGTGTGTTTCACTAAGGGCATCTGGATTCAGGTTTTTTTGTAGCATTGCTTGTTGGTGTAAAACTGAGTCTTCCAAAATAGTTTGAAAAACATTATTCACGTAGTAAGCATCCAAACCTAGTGATTTACCATAACCAATCAGTTTCTCTAAAAGTGCGAGTTCACGTGCTTCATCGCGAATTGGCTTGTTGTTAGCAATTTTATACTCAACCACACCGTGGCTAATACGACGACGTTTAGCTAATAACACGAGTAAATCGGAGTCTATCTCATTTATATCGTGTCTTAGTGCATTTAATACATCATTTGTCATTTTGGTATCCTCATTCCAAAAGTAGGCTGTTATTACACAGCAAAAACAAAAAAGCCTCCCGGTTGGGAGGCTTTACTATTCGATTGATTTTATCTCACAAACAGGGAAGCCTCTTCTATATAAAGAAGCTAAAAAACGAAAAAAAAGTGCGAGAGATAAATATGTTCATGCAGTTAATGTATGGAGAGTTGCTACCAATGTCAATAAAGATCTAAATAAGCTTGGAGTACTATTTATTTCACTATATTAGTTTTTATAGAAAGTTTACAAATAATTTATAAATATGAATCCGGATCTGGTATATTTCGTTAACTGGTTCAAATAATAACAATTATTAATAATTAAGGTTGACCCGTGGTTTACAGACGCCCTCCATCGCGTTTTGGATTGAATTCTTTAAGTGTAAAACTATCGCTACTCATATCCGCTATTTGCTTAATAGCTGGGGTATGTGCGGCTGCCTTAATGCTTAAATCTGAAGAGAAACAACTCGTTTTTGAAGAACACGAAGTTTTAAAAAGCTCGACAGATTTATTAGTAAAGCAATTTAATGAGCGCATTAAAACAAAAGTAAATATTGCTCAGCAAGCTAATAACGTAGTAACACAACAACTTTTTCAACCCAATTCACCAATTAATTTAAGCAATAAATCACAGTTACAATTTAATAGTGACGGTACGATTCGAAGTGCCTCGGCTGATGGTTTATCAGCAGCATTTTTACCACAGCAAAATTACTCTCCTTTTTATAAACGCCTATTTAATGATTCTGAGATGCTGTGGCGTATAATTTCTCCTACACTGGTACACGACTTTTTTAACTTTTATCTAATAACAGATGATGATTTTATTCGTGTTTCTCCTCCAAATTGGGCATTAAACGCACCTGCCGACTTTAGAGCAACGAATGGCTCAACTTATAAATCGATTAAAAGTACGCTTGAAACAGTAAGAGAGCCTGCATGGTCAAAAGTCTATTACGATACAGTATGGCGCAAATGGGTTATTAGCTTACTAGTGCCTGTTTATGTCGATAATGAGTTTTTAGGTGTGACGGGGAGCGATATTTCCCTCAACAAACTTATTTCGTTTTTACCTGTTGGTGATAAAGAAAAACACCTACTTGTGTTTGATAGTAAAGGGCAATTGTTAGCACACCCAGATTTAAATCCGACCTTACTAGCTGACTATGGTAGTGATAATAAAGCACTCGCTACTAACGAATTTGTAAACCCAGCGCTGCAGTCGATTATTGACGATGTAATTGCGGTGAAGTTACCTGAATACGCAAATTCGTTTGAAAAAAATGACGAAGCTCATATTATCAATATTCGTAAGATTGATGACTTAGATTGGTACATAGGGGTATATAAAAAGCGTTCATCGACGTTATCTGCATTACAAGATTTAAAACTGAAGTTTTTTGGTCTCTTTATTTTATACGCAATATTAGTTGCCTTATTGCTGCATCAAGCGCTTTATCAACTAGTCCTTCGCCGTTTACATACTTTGGTTTATGCAGTTACAAGTTTTGGCAAAGGTCAATTAACTACAGAATTCCCACCAGAAAACAAAGATGAAATTGGCACGCTTAATGGCTCATTTAGAGACATGACGGTAGAAATTCGCAAACTTATCGATGGCTTAAACCAGAGAATTACAGAAAAAGAAATTGCTGAAAAAGCAGCTAACCGTTTATCTAAAGCGGTAGCATTCTCGGGCACAGGCGTTGTGATCACCGATGAGAAATTTGTAATTGAATACGTAAATCCAAAAATGCTCGAAATGACAGGCTACCCAGAAAGTCATTTTAATAGAGCACCATTACTTAATATTATTGCCTCAGAAATGTCTATTTTAGTTGAAGATATAGACATAGATTTACGCAGCCGTAATTACTGGCGCGGTGATACATTAATTCAAGGCTTGAATAAAGAGCCAATTTGGGTATCTTTAAGTGTTTCGCCAATTCGTGAAGAGGGCGGTGAAATAACCAGCTATGTAGCATCTGCACAAGACATTTCGTTTGTCAAAGAAAGCCAGCGTAAAATGGAGCAGCTTGCTTACTTTGACACCCTTACTGGTCTTGCCAACAGAACGTTTTTTAGAATGCAATTACGTAAATCAATGGCATTAGCAGAACGCGGGCATTATGCATTTGCTTTGTTTTACTTTGATTTAGACGAATTTAAACGTATTAACGATACATTAGGTCACGATGCTGGCGATCAATTATTAATTGAAGTGGCAAACAGACTTAAAAAACGTTTACGAGCCGAGGACACCATAGCGCGCTTAGGTGGTGATGAATTTGCAGTGTTGCTCAGTGGTATAGAAAGCCAAGCTCACGCGACTGATGTTGCCAATACAATTCAAAAAACACTGAATGTGCCTATAAAACTAGGTAGTAATGAAGTTATTGTGAGCGCTAGTATTGGTATTACAATGGCTCCGTACGATAGCCTAGAAGAAGATCAGTTATTAAAACATGCTGACTTAGCAATGTATGAAGCAAAAGCAAAAGGGCGTAATACATTCCATTTTTATAGCCAAGAATTGAACGCAGCCGCTAATGAGCGTTTATTTATTGAAAATGAGCTACGTATAGGTCTAAAAGAAAAACAGTTTGTAGTTTACTACCAACCTCAAGTTGATAGTCGTACTCATCAGGTCATTGGCTATGAAGCGTTATTAAGATGGTTCCACCCAACTGAAGGCGCAATCCCTCCAGATAAATTTATTCCTATTGCAGAAGCGACAGGCCTTATAGTTGAATTAGGCGAATGGGTGCTTCAAGAGTCTTGTGATTTTGCCGTAAGATTAACAAAGCAAGGCTTAGAAAATAATATATCGATAAACTTATCGGCTCGCCAGTTCAAAGACTCAAGCTTAGTCTCAACACTGAGTAAAATGATAATTAGAACGGGTGTTTCGGCTAAGCGCCTTCACTTAGAGCTGACTGAAAGTATGCTAATGGGAAATGTAGAAGCTGCAATTACACAACTCCACGAGCTTAAAGCCTTAGGTATATCTATCTCTATTGATGATTTTGGTACTGGCTATTCGTCACTCAGTTACTTAAAACGATTCCCGGTTGATATATTGAAAATTGACCGTTCATTTGTAAAAGATATCCCTGAGGATACAAATGATATGGAAATCACTGCCGCTATTATTGCCATGGCGCAAAAGTTAAAGCTAGACGTGGTCGCAGAAGGGGTTGAGACAATAGAGCAGATGCAGTTTTTACAAAATAATAATTGCTTCATTGTACAAGGCTATTATTTTAGTAAACCAATTGCTGAGCACGAACTGCCAAAATTGTATGAAAGGTTAAATGAACTCTCGAATAGCGAAGTAAGTAGTTAATAAAATTGCGGGTTAACCACCCGCAATTTTAACTTTAAATTTTAACGCTTCTAAAATGGCTTTTAGTTTATCGCGGTCATCACCTTGTACTTCAATAATGCCTTCTTTTACTGCGCCGCCTTGGCCCATTTTGCTTTTTATAGTTTTAGCTAACTTTTTTAAATCATGATCTTTTGGATCAATGCCTACAACTAACATTACGCCTTTGCCTTTACGTCCTTTTGTTTGACGCTCAATGCGAATAAAACCATCTTTAAAAAGCTTAGCTTCTAACTCTTTTTCTGGTTTTGGCTGGTCAATGCGACCCGTACTTGTTGAATATACTAAGTGACTATCACTCATACCTTACCTTTATGGATAAAAATTAATTAAATATTGGCGTAAATGATAGCAAATTTGAAGTTGTGTGTTTTTCTTTTTGCTAAATACTTTTAACAGGTTATATTTAGTTCAAAGGAAATATTATTGGAGTTTAATATGAGTTTAACTAAGAATGAATCAGTCGATGGCACTACATTAACAATACAAATCAAAGGTAAATTTGACTTTAATTTAGTGCAATCTTTTCGCCAAGCTTATGCCCAAATGAGCGAAAAAACAGTAAAGGTTATTATTGATTTAAGAGAGACTGACTACATGGATAGCTCAGCACTTGGCATGTTACTTAACATGAAAAAAACCATTGATAGCCAAGTGAAAACTATTGAAATAAGCAATTGCCAACCTCAGCTTAGAAAAATTCTACAAATTTCACGTTTTGATAAAAAGTTTGATATTAGCTAATGATACATGTGTTAATTGTAGATGATCAGGCGCTCAATCGCATTTTACTAAGTAAAATGCTTGAGCAAGAGGGTTATAAAATATCAGTGGCTTATAACGGGCTAGATGCGCTTAATGTACTTAAAGGAGAGCAAATAGACGTTGTTTTACTCGATGTTTTAATGCCTGTAATGGATGGTTTTGAAGCCGCTGAAAAAATAAAGCAGCAATATAGTGAAGTTTACTTACCAATTATTTTTATAACCTCCTTAGACGATCAAGCAAGTTTTGAGCACTGCCTCGAGGTAGGCGGTGATGACTTTATTCATAAACCATTTGAAAAAGTTATTTTGCATGCAAAAATTAAAGCACATATTCGCACCAGAGAGCTGAGTAAAAAAGCAAACCAGCAAAAAAAATTGCTTGAATATCATCACAATCAAATTGAACGTGAACACGAAATAATTGAGCATATTTTTAATAACTCATTAGAAAACCAAGGTAAGTTTAAAGAGTATTTAGATTTTAATTTATCACCTGCCTCTATGTTTAATGGCGATATGTTTTTAGTAGCGCAAAGTCCAATCGGTAATTTGTATTGCATGCTGGGAGATTTTACGGGGCACGGCCTTGCAGCCGCTATTGGTGCATTACCAACTTCTCGTGTGTTTTATACTATGGTACAAAAAGGCATGGCGGTTAACGATATTGCCAGCGAGCTAAATACACTACTGTACAACCTCCTACCTGGGCATATGTTTTGTGCTGCAACCATTATAGAGCTTAGTGCATCAGGTAAAAGTGTTTCTGCATGGATGGGCGGCCTGCCAGATGCGTACCTAATAGATAAAGACGGTAATGTAAAACAAACATTAGAATCGCAGCATATGGCGCTGGGGATTTTAGATGAACAAGAATTTGAATATGAAGTTATCCATTTTGAAACAAATAGTAATACACGCCTAGTATTAGCAACCGACGGTATTATAGAAACGGCAAACAAAGAGGATATATTTTTTGGGGAAGAGCGATTTTTACAAACCTTAAAAAATAAATCGATGATTAGTAGTGAAGACATAGTTGCTAATGTTACTAAGTTTGCTGATGGTACGAAACAGCAAGACGATTTAAGCATTGTTTTACTAAACTGCTTGCCTTTAATTCCTGTGGAACAAGAGCGAGAAGCATTTTCTACTTTAGCTTTTAATTTGTCTTTGAGCTTAAACTCAGAGCAAATAAAAAAAACAGACCCCGTTTACGACGTCGTTAATATTTTAAGCAGTGTGGAGGGGTTAAATACCCATCGCTCTAATATATTTTTACTGTTGTCTGAGGCTTACAACAATGCGCTTGATCATGGTGTATTAGGACTTAACTCAGAAATTAAAAAACAAGAGGACGGCTTTTTTCGATATTACGAGTTGAGAGAGGCTGCCCTTGCTAAACTTACAGATGCCATGATTATTATTGATATGCGCTATTGCCCCGACACGCTCAGTTTATATTTTATTATTTGTGATTCAGGTCGAGGGTTTAGTAGTAAGCACGATGAGTTGGCAAAGGCTAATAACGAATTTGGCAGAGGGGTGTCTTTATTAGAAGAAATAGCCGAAAAAGTCACTTATAACGCCAGTGGTAACCAAGTTGAAATGTGCTACAAGTTGAGCTAGCTCTGTAAAAATATCCATGCTATTATTCTCGAAACTTTAGATGTATGGATGGCCAAATGATTTCTTCTTACTTAAAACAAGCACAACTTAGTGCTAATCCAGCTTTGATTTCAACAGAGCTTGAAAAGCTTGATCTACATTTAGCAAACACTGCTTTGCCTGATGTGTGTTGGGAGTATCAAATACCTGAGCTTGGCGAGGGCGGTGCATGTAGTTTATTTGGTTACTTACAAGATGAGCCATTCAAATTAACTGACTATATTAAAAATGATGAGCAAACACAGTTTAAGCTGGCTACTTTACAAAGTATTGTAAGCTACATTGAGCAGCAAACGGGCGTTGATTGGTATGGTATTTATCAATCAACTAATACCCCTGAAGGTAATCAACTATTAAAATTGGCTTATCATGGTGCGCCTAGTCGTCCGTTGTTTCCTTTAACGCAAGCATTTGCGGCTGGCAGTAACAACGTACAGGTTGCGCTATCCCACGAGGGCCGCATTATTAATAACGTTGAGGCGTATTTATCACAAGGTGGTGAATACTACACATGTGATCCTAAAGTTAAATCAGAAACCTGCCTACCTTTATTTAATACACAAAATGAATGCGTTGGTATTGTAGATTCAGAAGCCTTTAAAAATGATTTTTTTGATGAAAAGACGCTTGCCGTTTTAATTGCATGTTGTATTAAAATTCCTCACTTTCTAGTGTAAATAACGCTAGTCAATATGATGTGCTTTTATGTTAAGCTTAGCTTAACAGCTAACCCCTAAATAACGATAAGAGATAGCCAATGTTCTCAGTATTAAAACCATTACCAACAGATCCTATTCTTGGCCTTATGGCGGCCTATAAACAAGATACAAACCCTAATAAAATTGATTTAGGTGTAGGTGTCTACAAAGATGAGCAAGGCAATACACCGGTTCTTAAAGCGGTTAAAAAGGCTGAAGCGTTTCGTCTTGAAAACGAAATGAGCAAATCTTACATTGGTTTAGCGGGTAATTTAGATTACTGCCAAAAAATGGAGCAGTTACTATTAGGTGAGCATCAAGTATTACTAGCTAACCGCGTACGTACCGCGCAAGCTCCTGGTGGTACGGGTGCACTTCGTGTTGCAGCTGAATTTATTAAGCGTTGTAATACAGACGCGACTGTTTGGGTAACTAACCCAACATGGGCTAACCATATTAGCTTGTTTGAAGCTGCAGGCTTAACAGTAAAAGAATACCCATATTACGATTACGAAAATAAAGATTTATTGTTTGATGAAATGATCAACACACTTAAACAAGTGCCTAAAGGTGATGTGGTTTTACTGCATGCATGTTGTCATAACCCAAGCGGTATGGATTTAAACGAAACACAGTGGAACACGGTTGCCGAACTGGCAAAAGAAGTTGGCTTTACACCACTTGTTGATATTGCATACCAAGGCTTTGGTGCTTCACTTGAAGACGATGCACGTGGCTTACGTATTTTAGCCGATGCAGTAGAAGAGCTAATTATTTGTTCTTCATGTTCTAAAAACTTTGGCTTATACCGCGAGCGTATTGGTGCATGTTCACTAATTGCAAAAGACAGCGCAACAGCAGATATTTCAAACTCTGTAATGCTAAGCGTTGTACGTAGTATTTACTCAATGCCGCCAGCGCATGGTGCTGACATTGTTAATACTATTTTAAGCAGTACAGAGCTTACACAATTGTGGCACTCTGAGCTTGATGAAATGCGTAGTCGTATAAATGGCTTACGTAGCTTAATTAAAGAAAGCTTAGCAACTAAAGATATTGCTCAAGACTTCTCATTTATTGAACGCCAAAACGGTATGTTTTCTTTCTTAGGTATTAATAAAGAGCAAATTGCTCGCCTACAAAAAGAATACGGCATTTACATAGTTGGCTCTAGCCGCGTAAATGTTGCAGGTGTTAGTCATTCAAATATTGAATACTTTTCAAATGCTGTAGCTGACGTTTGTAAATAAACGCAGTTAATATAAAAAACCGCACATCATTACTAATGATGTGCGGTTTTTTATTATCTAAATTTAAACAATTAGCAGCAACCTTTAACCGATAGCAGGAATAAGCCCCGCCATTTGCATAAACTGCGCAGCAATAATAGTTATGCCACATATAGCTGCTATACCAAGCCCAACATTCCCACTTTTAACTTGGTAGCCTGTTTTATTTGATGTTGTACGCTGTTTATAAACCATTGCTACAGGCAAAAATATTGCCAGTACAACAAGTGCTATTGCTGCGTACCCTAAGGCCATAATAAAGCCTTGAGGATAAAACAATGCAAAGCCAAGCGGCGGAATAAACGTAATTAAAGCCGTTTTAATTCGGTCCGTTTTATTGTCACCCTTTTTAAATGCATCAGCAAAAAAATCAAATAACCCTAAACTCACCCCTAAAAATGATGTCGCAAGTGCTAAATCAGCAAATAACTTAACGGCCGTTGCCACACTTGGGTTATGCGCAATACTTGCCACGCTAGATACAAACCCATTAAGACCTTGGCTGTTGAGTAAATCAGCTTGGCTCATAATACCTTGGCTAAGTAGTTGCCAAAAAATATAAATAACTAAAGGTAGGGCGGCTCCAGCAATCATTACTTTGCGCAGTACTTTTATTTCAACACCAACATATTTAACAATAGAGGGGATAGAGCCATGAAAGCCAAACGAAGTAAATATAACCGGTATAGCTGAAAGGATTAATCCTTGCTCTACAGGCATCTCTAATAAGTGCTTACCCTGCACATAAGGGGTAAGCATGTAAAACAAACTAGCTAATACAATAATTTTTATTGTAAATAACACTCTGTTTAGTTTATCTACCTTGCTAGTGCCTAGCGTTACCACACTTGCAATAATAACAGCAAGAATCACAGAGCCAAACTGTGGGGCTATATTTACATCAAAGCCTATATTTATACGCGCTTGAAGTTGTGCACCACCACCTGCAATATAAGCAGCGCATAAAGCGTAAAATAAAAAAACCATCGAAAAATTCGCAATATATTGTCCGCGCTTTCCAAGCCATAATTTAGCCAATGTATTTAACGTTGCATCGCGTGGTGCATATTGGTGTAGCTCTAACATGAGTAGTGCGGTATAGGTCATTAGTAACCAGCTAGCAATTATTAATACAAGTGCAGTACTAAACCCAAGCCCGGCAGATGCAATTGGCAATGCCAACATACCCGCACCAATAGTGGTGCCTGCAACAATTAACATGCTTCCAGTTGTTTTATTTTTAAGCACTTAATTACCTTAATTATTATTAATATTGATGCACCATATAACTAGTTGCTCAAATCTCAAATAGTTTTGTAATAAAAGAGCAGTATTAAAATGTAACTTACAATTTACAACTGTATTTATTAAGGACTTTAGTGTTTAAAAAGTACTAAAACACGGTAGTGAGCGTATAATTTATTCTTTGTTTTATTGATTCATATAAAGCGTAGGGATGGCACGTGCCAGTTAAAGTATCGTATTTTTTAATGGTTCTTATATGGTCTACTACACCACTGGGTATAGTGTGGAGTAGTGAAACTGTATCGCCAACACTTGCTGTGTTAATGCGGATGCTGGTGGGACTATTCTTAGGTGGCTTAATTGTTGCTATTACAAATATTAGAGTGCCTTGGAGCAAAAATGCATGCTTACTTTATTTTTATTCGAGTATAGGTATTTTTGGCGGTATGTTGTTGAGCTATATGGCAGCTAAAACAGTCCCTTCTGGTATTATTTCGCTTATGTTTGGCCTTGCACCTATTTTGTCGGGGTTGCTTGCTCAGCAATTATTAAATGAACCTAAATTTAGCCCGATTAAATTAGTTGCGTTAGCGTGCGCCTTAATTGGCTTATATTTTGTTAGTTATAACCAAGTACAAAACTCGCAAACTCAAGGGCTTGGGTTGCTTTATGTGTTTATGGCTGTCTGCTTTTTTAGTTTAAGTGGTGTGATGATCAAGCGTGTACAGATTGCGATTCACCCTATGGCAACAACATTTGGTGCCTTAGTTTTTGTAACCCCACTCTTTTTTATTGCTTGGTGGTTATTAGATGGTGAGTTGCATATACAAAACTGGAGTGCAAAATCATTGTGGGCTATTGGTTATCTAGGAATATTTGGATCTTTAGTAGGGGCTTTGGCGTATTTTCATGTGCTGCAAAACCTAAATGCAAGCACGGTATCACTTACTACACTTATAACTCCTAGCTTTGCGTTAGGTTTGGGAGCTTGGCTAAATAATGAGTCATTAAGCCAAGAACTAATAATTGGTGCGGTTATTATTTTAATTAGTCTAGGTTTTTTCCAATTTGGTGATAAGTTTTTAAAGCGAAAGAAAGTAAACACAAATTAGCTTTACTACATTTTTTCAATTTAGTGATAAGTTTTAAAGCGAAAGAAAGTAAGCGCAAATTAGCTTTACTACATTTTTTCAATTTGAATAATTAAACGACGGTTTTTGTCTCGGCTTAAAATGTTATCGTTATTATCAACAAAGCGTTTTTCGCCTAAACCGGTGGTTTGTACTTTTGTTTCATCAACACCCAAGCTCACCATATAATCTTTTATAGTTTTGGCGCGCTTGCGCGATAAATCTAAGTTATTCCAGCGTCCGCCATAACTATCGGTGTATGAGTCAATACTAATGGACTCTATGCTTGCATCATTTTTTAAATACTCAGCAATCTTATCAAGACGTTGTTGCGAGGATTTAGTTAATTTACTGCTGTTAGATTGATAGTTCATTACAGTAAACGAAATATCTTCAAAGCTGTAAGGGAGTAGCTCATCACGGCATTGTAAAAAAGCCCAGTAAGCTTGTTTAAAGTTTACGCTCGATATACCAACGGCAATTTTATCGGCACTGTTTTGCCAGTCTTGATAATAAAAAGTAGGGTAGTAGCCTTTTTCAAGCTCGGTAAGCATTTCCCATGCGGTTTTATTGCCTAGCTCGCCATCAAACTTTTTAAGTAATTTCATATTTGCAATATCACGAGCGGGCAATCCTGCACGCCATGTAGGTGGCACTGCTTTTAAACCTGCAATTGCGTAGTTATCTGGGCGTACAACCATATCTAAATTAAATGTTAAGTTTTTATTTTTACTTGCTGAAGCTTTAAATATAGCTTCACCGTAATAAGGAACCTCATGATTTAATTGGCATTGTAAGCGCGTTGTTTTAACGACTTCCCAGTTGGAGTTGTCTTGGGTTGCTGTGTATTGGCGCATAGCAGCTTGCGAGTGAGTACTGCAAAGCACTGCACTTATACTAAGGCTAATAAATAACAACTTATACTTCATGGTGCTCTCCAGCTATCCGGGAATGCCAATAATTTGGCAAATTAACGACTGCAATGATTAGTTTGTTCTCTATATAACTAACTTATAAGTTAAAGCAAGTTATGTGCCTACAATTTTAAAGCAATAAATACTTAAATCCCCTAGCCTAGGGGGCATCAATTTTGACATAATAGTCAGCTTACACGTATAAACAAAGAAGACTATGGCAAATACTGAGCAAACACCTTTCGCAAAACGCTTTCGTGGATTTTTTCCTGTTGTTATTGATGTTGAAACTGCAGGTTTTAACAAAGAAACAGATGCCTTGTTAGAAATAGCAGCCTCTGTTTTAAAAATGGATGACGAAGGACTGCTCAGCATAGATCATACTGTTCATTTTCATGTTCAGCCATTCGAAGGCGCTAATATAGAACAAGCAGCCATCGACTTTAACGGTATAGACCCGTTTTCACCATTACGTGGCGCAGTACCTGAAGATGAAGTCATTAAAGAAATATGTAAAGTAGTACGCAAAGCGCAAAAGGCTGCTGGGTGCCAACGCTCAGTTATTGTGGCGCATAATGCCGCATTCGATCATGGCTTTTTAAATGCAGCAATAGAGCGTAATAACATTAAGCGTACGCCATTTCACCCGTTCGTAAGCTTTGATACAACATCTTTAGCGGGTTTAGCGTTAGGGCAAACTGTATTAGCAAAAGCATGTAGAGCGGCTGGTATAGAGTTTGATAACAGCCAAGCGCACTCAGCACTTTACGACACAGAACGTACAGCCGAGCTTTATTGTTTAATAGTAAACCGCTGGCAGCAATTAGGTGGTTGGCCATTAGCGCCACTAGATGACGCTGATGCTGATGCTGAAGTTGAAACAAAAAATGACGAAGAAACTAAAACGTCTGAGTAATTTTACCCTCAGTTAGCTTAACTAGGTGGGGCGGGTAAATACGCGAAAATTGTTTAGAATCTTTCGCTATTTTAAGCTCCACACCAGGGTGCATTAATTCATTTACTTTTAAACGACTACTGGCAAGTAATTGCACTATTTTTTGCTTAATAAGTAGTTTTTGACGATGAATATGCGCAGAGCGTATTTTTATATGCTTTTCATTTTCAGTTATCTTATTCATGAATTGCTGACGCTGAGCAGCCCCCGCAATTTTACTCGCTTTTTCACGAGCCTGTTGTAAAGCGGTTACTTTAGTCGCAAGTACTTTTTCAAAATCGGTTATTTGTGTTTGCTTTTGGCGAAGCTCAAACCAGAGCTGCGCTAAAAATACGCGTGTTTTAGTACCGGCTGGCGCGCCTAGCTCACCCGTTTCAATGCGCATAGCATCTAAAATATTACCGCCAATAATTTTACCTCGCGGATCATTTGCTTTGCCTACACGTATTAATCGCCTAGCACTTAAATCACAATGTAGAGCTTGGCGTTCAATAAATAAATCTTGTTCGGATTTAATGTTGCAGTACTGGGCATAACCAATCGAAATAGTTCGCTGAGCGGTTATACAGCACGTAAATGCTTCCTCGCCTTCACGTTTTCGGCCAATTGCGCCAAGCATAATGGTTACCGCACTTTTACTTTCAACAGTTCCTGATTCCACAAAACCAAGTACCGTAATATCACCGTTGGCTTTTACACGCATGCCGTCTTTAATATCGCCAGTAATAATTACGCTACCATCAAAATCAACATGGCCTGTACTTACATCTACGTTATCAAAGCATAAAACATCATCTACACGCATACCACGGGGTAGGGCAACGGGCACACCTTTGCAGTCGGCAATAAGCATATTAGGATTATTAGGATCTACTTTTGTACCTTCGAAAGGCTGGAGTTGGTGATCTTTACCTGGTTTTGCACTAATTGAATCGCCAAATACCGTATAGCCTTCTTCTCCAGGGGTCGCTGCAATACGCTGCATTAAGGGAGTGCCAGGTTTTACGGTGATAATAGCGCCAAGGTTTTTCATATCAACCTTACCGCCTTCTTTAGCTTGTGGGCTGAGTACTCGGTCTTGAGCTGTTGAGCATAAACGCACAAATTTAGCATCGCTGCCTTCTTTTGGATTGCGCCCATGTGCAATTATGGCACTGTAAGAGCTTCCTGCTGGTTGCTCAAACTGCTGGCCTAAAAAGGTATCAAGCGCACGAGGACTTATTCCTTTTTTAACACCTGCATCAGCAAGTGCTTTTTGCGCGCCTTCCATAGACAAAAGTGCGCCACCTTTAGCGGTAGTTAATGTTGCTTCTGCGACCATGTTTTTTTCATCAATATTAATGACAAGCGACGCATCTACAGCTCTAGCAACGACAAGCGATACTTCCTGATAATTTTTAGTTGGCGCAAAAAGCTTTCCAATATTGGCAATGACACCTTCGTACTCACTAAACTCAGATTGCTCTAGCATTTGCGTTAACTGAGTACTTGTAACAGGAAAACCACTATCAATAGGGTGACTTTCTAAAGAGACAAACCCTGTACTTTTATCAAATGAAAAAACCGACATTTATTAATTCCCTACTCTATGCCTGTTATTATTTTTATTTTTTACAACTAAAGGTTTAGAAATAGCAAAAACCTTAACTCCTCATTTGAACACAGGTTAAACACATTGTTAAGTAAATGTTTATATAGGCTTGCATAAACTAAATTTTGGTTACTTAACACGCGATTGGCACATACAATTAAAATAAAGCGTTACTAGGCCTTGAGTATCAGTACTTTACTCAGTTATACTGTTTGCACGCTCTGAATTGAGTTACTAATTCAGGGGCTGATTAGGATTCGACGGAATTCAAGAAGCCCAAGGTGCATGTCGAGGTGCGGTTTGCCTCGTTAAACAGCCGCAACCTAAAGTAATCGCAAACGACGATAACTACTCTCTAGCAGCTTAGGCTGGCTAGCGCTCCTTCCATGTATTCTTGTGGACTGGATTTTGGAGTGTCACCCTAACACCTGATCGCGACGGAAACCCTGGCCGGGGTTGAAGCGCTAAAACTAAGCGGCCTCGCCTTTATTTACCGTGTTTGTCCGGGACTTAAAGGTTAATTAAATGACAATACTAAACATGTAGTACCGACGGTCGAGGCTTTTCGGACGGGGGTTCAAATCCCCCCAGCTCCACCAATAAAGGTTTTTGAACTCGTTATTCGAAAACCATAAGAAACCCGCAACTTGAGCAATCACGTTGCGGGTTTTTTTATGCTTATAATTTAATTATTAATGATCGTTTAACGTTTGTAGCAACTAAGCTTTAGCTGTTATTTCAGCGTTTTACAGTGCAGTAAATAAAGCGATATTAATTTACCAAAGAGGCAATGTAGGCATGTTTTACGGCGTACTTTTGT
The DNA here is from genome assembly GCF_015864715.1 of Pseudoalteromonas sp. NZS71. Taxonomy (NCBI): domain Bacteria; kingdom Pseudomonadati; phylum Pseudomonadota; class Gammaproteobacteria; order Alteromonadales; family Pseudoalteromonadaceae; genus Pseudoalteromonas; species Pseudoalteromonas sp. NZS71. Next base: position 92,609 of record NZ_JADYWS010000010.1, read on the forward strand.
AAGCCATTTTATGGTGAACGGAGGTAATATTTTAGTGTTACAACAAATACTAGGTCATGCAAAGATTGAGTAAACCATGGTTTAAGCGCACTTTGCACCGAGTCATTTGGAAGTTGCTATTAGGTTTGGGCCTCAACTCTGAGCTATAAAATTAGGATACTGCTTGTCTTAAAACTATAATTGTACACAGACTAACCTGAATAAAGTTTGTAACCAGCATAGACAGAACCAGCTTCAAAGCAATAAATTGATATTCTGTAACATATACAGCAACACTTCCGAAAAAAGTTATAAATAAAGACAAAAGGCTAACTGTATATAAAATAATGAAAAACTTACTGTAACGTTGTGACCATTCCCTGTTACTTTTTTTATCCTTTACACCTAATAGTATTGCTGCCATAGCAGCAAGGAAGCCCATCATAGTAAAGCTAAAAGCACCAGATACGGTGGCTAATGTTTCTACTTCAGTTATTTTAAGGCTAATGCCGGTAAACTCGTAAATAAACCAAATAATAGGACATAGAAATATTGTGAATACAGCTGCTTTCTCTAAAAACTTTACTGAATTACCATGATATTGGGTAACGGAACGCTGTATAGGTGCCATGATTTACCCCCTTTAATAATGATTTAAAAAGAAAAAATGCTTATTTAACTAATTCAACATCGTGTAATTTGATAAAATTTTTAGTCAATCTAGCTACATGTTTATTTTCTTCAAATTTAGCTGCAATTTGTTGATCTAAGGTGATGTTTACTCGGTGACCAATATTTTCCGATAAAGACTTGGACGCATCCAGTGCTAGTTCAGTCAAAGCACCTTTGAGTAAATCATCTTTACCCCTAGCCGTAAGCTCTGTGATATCGTTATCGTCTAATAAGTTTTTTAAACAGCCCTTTAATGTTGTTTTAGGTGCTCTTTCTATAATAACTCTAAAGCTGCCTACCTCCTCTGCAGAGTTGTCATCTAGCTTTAACATGTTACATATAGTATCAAATTTAGATGAATCCTTGTTTAAGGTAAAACCTGCATCTACAACCATTTCTAAATTTTTAAGTTTTGTCTTATTTACAACTTCACTCATTTCAACAAGCTGAAAATTTTCAAGGGCTTCTGCGTTGTCTAGGCTTTCCATCATACAATTAACAAACGTTTCTAAACAACCATATCTTGGAGAGCCAAGGGTTGAGAGGATAGATACGCATGGACTAGATTTATCGATGTATATATAAGTTAATGAGCCTAATAATTCATCTTCCTCCAGTCTTTCATGTAACTCGCATACATTAAAGCTCTTCTTATTTATATACCTTTGCGAACTGTTCGAATTAATGCTTACTAAATAAAATAAACCATCTGCTTCTTCTGAACTAATTAAATAATATGGTTGTTCAGCGATTTCAATAGGTTTAATCGGACCTTTGTTTGATTTGCTTGTGTATTCATTAAAAAGGTTAAGTAGTGATGGAGCTATATTTTTACCGTCTTGGTTAAATAAGTAATTAAAGTACCTAATTTTCATTTACAATCCTTTTGGATTAGCATCAAAGTATTTTAAACTATGCTAATTTATTATGTCGATATAATGCCCAAACTCAAAAGATTACACAAGACTTTAGGAGGGGCCATAAGAAACTAAGTTTTTTATTTTAAAGTAAGTCATTGTTTTTATTGGTTGCCTATAAAAATCGAGGCTTTTAGGAGGGAATTCAAATATCTAAGCCCACCAATAAAGGTTTTTGAACTCGTTATTCGAAAACCATAAAAAACCCGAAAATTTGTTAATCCAAATTTGCGGGTTTTTTTATGGAATTTATAAAATAAAGTTTAAGTATTTATAATTGCGCGTAACTTCATTTTTATCGAAATTATAAAAATACTGAATAACGACAACATACTTATTAACAACGTTAGATTAAGTATTGGGTTGCTGCTTTGCTCATCCGCATTGGCTGGGGAGGTGTTGGTAGCTTGTGTGTTTTGCTGTTGCCTAATATAGCTTTGGCTGATCCAATCTACCGCGTTTATCCATTGTACTTTGGCGGGGTCAGTGTTGTTTAGCATCCCTATTGCGTGCTTATCGTTATCTAAGCTTTTTGAAAGTTGTATCAGTTGCTGCCAAAATTCATTTTTAGGGCCTAGGTCGTCTATTTCTTGTAGGTGCTGTTGTAATTTATCACTCCCCATCGTTTTTATATCAGTTTGTCCTGTACTTTGCGCGTAGCTATTTATTAGCGATGAAAAGCGACTAAAGTACTCATTACTTTTTTGCTGTGTAGGGTTAGCTGTTCGCTCGTTTGTTACTTTTTGTGTTGGTTGATTTAGGCTATTTTGATCAATCAAATATTGTTTATAGTTTTGGTAACTTAAGTTGTTTGTAGTTGTGTTATTTGTAGTTCCATTATTTAGAGTGCCAAAGTTGTTTTTAAGTGCATTAACACTGATCACTACGCCTACTAAGGTAATAATACAAAGTGCGCAATAGCAAAAGTACAATGCGCTTTTTAAAGTGTTACGCAGTAGTTTATATTTATTATAACTTTGCTTAATAGCTGCCGCTGTATTTGGGGCTTCGTCTGTATCTAGGCGTTCATTTTGTATTGAGATACTTTTGTCGTTAGTACTTTCACTAATGTGTTTATCTGTATTTTTACTGTGCTCAGTGAGTGCTATTTGATTATTTTGAGATTGAGAGATTACAGTAATGAGTTGAGGTTCTACTTTAGTAATCAAACCTAGCTTTTTAAGTGAGGATTCTGTTTTAACAGCATCAATACTCGATAAGTCTTTTTTTAAAGCGTAAGCTTTTCCATCAAATAACTGAACAACAATATTATGAGGAATATTAAGAAGTTGGCTGAGTTGTTCTTGGGCAGAGGTAAGGTCAGTATCTTGATATAACTGACCATTAAAAACAATTTTAAATGTAGCGCTCACGTTAGTACCTTGCTTGTGTAATTCCATTTTTGGAATTTTATTTTTATTATTTGATACACAAAACTAACTTAACAGATAAAGGGTATGCTTTCTAATGATTTGCGATTAAAAAAGCCTTAACAAACAGCGTTAAGGCTTTGGCGTGTAGCTGTTACTTTATCGTTTAGCGAGTGATTTTACAGATTGCTTTTGATCACTTGCTGGTTGGGTTGCTTTGTCTATTAATGTTTCAAGTGGTTTATTTCGAACGCACATAAGCACATTGTTCATTGCTTGGCATGTGCCTGTCGCTTTTTTATCATGGCTTGTGTAGCTGCAATCTTCATTAATGGCTTTTGCTTCCCAAGGCGCGTTTGAACCATGACCTGAATGGCTTAGCGCTGAGCATGAGGCAGCAAGTAAAAAGCCAGTGGTTAGTGCTTTTATCACGTTAAATATTTTCATTAGTATCTCAGTTAATTATTTGGCCAGAATGCGAGTTATCTTGCGGTAGCACCTTTAAAACAACCAATAAACATGTTTTCAGATACATCGGCTGCATGGTAGTGGTATCCGCGTGTATCGTCGGTGTGGCCTCTACATTCGTCTAAATCAGTGGGTTCTAATCCATCTTCGTTAAGCATGCCAAATATACCAAATCCATCGAGTGCATAACCCATCATGGCGGCATGACCGTCTGATTGAATTTGTGTTTGGCTACAACCTGCTTCACCGTGGTAGTGATAGCCTGCTACTAAGTTAATATGGCCAGCGCAATCATCAAAGGCTGCAATAGTGTATGCGCCTAAAATAGCCTCAACAGGCGCGGGTGCAGCAAGTACAACACCATTGAGAGCAACACCTACATTGGCGTTACCAATACTGCTATTTTGAGTGGTTGCAACAGGTGTTATTGGAATTAAAAATGATTCTGATATACCGCCATCAACATAATCAATAGAGCATTCTACGCAGTGGTTTTGGTATTGTTCTTCTACGTTTGGACGTGCAGCGCCATCACACGATTCTTGTGTGTCGGTTACATTTACAAGGCCTGTACCTTCGTCGTATAGCTGCCAATGACTATCGTTATATAATGTAGGTAGATTTAAAATAAAGTCTCCGGTTATATCGTAAACCTCACCGGTGCCATCAAACCAAATACCGGCTTCGTCTGCTGTTGAGGTGATATTTTGAGGGCAAAATACACCAATCTCGTAATTTGAAGGCGCACCGGCAATATCAATTTTGTAGCATGAGGCTTCATCGCCATTACTTAGCGTACATGTTTGAGTGGTAATTGATGAAATGAGCGCATCGCTTTCAAAGTTAAAAGGGTCAACTTCTACAACAAAATCGGTTGAAGTATCTGTTGTAGTTCCCTCATCGGTGGTTGTTTCAGTTACAACTGTACTTTCAGCATCGCTACCGTTACAGGCAGCTAAACCCAGTGCGAGTATACACACTGCAAGCGGTGTCAAAATTGGTGTGTTAAATCTTCTCATCAAAAATATCCGGTAATGAAGTTGAATGTATAATATTTGTTAAATGTGCAAACAAAGTGCAAAAACAACGCAACATAGTACATAGCACGAGATAGAAGCTGATAAAGTTGCTATAAATGCGTTTAGTACCTTTTTTACTATTTAAATACTGCGACTTAAAAGTACTTAAATAGGCAGTGGAGTTTTATGGATTTTTTATTTCCTGACAGCATGTCTTTATTTTTGTTTTTATTGTTAATGATCACCGCTGGCTTTACTTCTTTTATATCTGCTGCATTTGGTGCTGGTGGCGGATTAATGCTGCTTGTTGTTATGGCGTCGTTTATGCCAATGGCAGTTGTTGTGCCTGTGCATGGTTTAGTACAGCTTGGCTCTAATGCAAATAGGTTTTTACTCAGTTTTAAGCATATTGATAAAAGCATGTTTGTATATTTTGCGTTAGGCGGCTTAGTAGGGGCGGGGTTATCAAGTTTTGTTATTGATGATATATCGCTTGATGCTATGAAGTTAGTGGTCGCTATTTTTGTTATTTATTTACTGTGGGGTAAAACGCCACCTATAAAATTAACCTCTAAGGTGTGGCGTATGGTCGCCGGTGGAATAACTACTTTTATTTCTATGTTTGTGGGGGCAAGTGGTCCATTAGTTGGTAGCTGTTTATATATAAATAATTACGAAAAGTTAAAATTTACGGCAACGTTTTCGAGCGTTATGAGTGTGCAGCATTTATTAAAAGCGATAATTTATGGCGCTGTTGGCTTTAGTTTTTGGCAATGGATACCGCTTGTAATTGCCATGGTAATAAGTGGCGCTGTAGGAACTTGGTTCGGAATTAAATTACTTAAAAGGATGTCTGGGGATAAATTTAAGCATATTTTTAGGATAGTTTTAACGTTATTAACGCTACAACTTGGTTGGCAAGGTATAAAAATATTACTCCACTAATTTGCTTAGTGGAGTAAATTTAATTTTATTAAACATAAATTATTTAAGAGGATTAAATAATTCATTGCGCCAAAAAGTTACTGATATAGAGCGACTATACTGTAATTTTTTGCCTTATCGATGAATTACATATTCTTTGTAATAATTGTTCATACGTTTAATTAAATTGGTATTAAAGCTTATTTAACAGCGGCTTTAATTGGCTTGTCGCCATCAAACAACTTAAAAATGCGGTTACTAATAAATGAGTTGGTCGCAATATGTAATAATGCATTGGCTACGTTTTCGCGGCTAATTTTAGCTTCTGAACGATCACTTGGTTGTTGCGTAGTTACTTGCATTGAAGCACTATCGTCAGTCAATGTACCAGGGCGAACAATGGTATAATTTAAACCACTATTTATTAGGTGCTCGTCAGCCATGTGCTTAGCAACTAAGTAAGGTTTTAAATCACCTTGAATCGAATCTGGATCGTCAGCACCAATCGAACTGACCATAATAAAGTGGTTAACGCCGTGCTCTTTAGCGAATGTAGCTGCTTTTGCTGCAGCCCATAAATCAATGAGTACAGTTTTATCATCGCCTGTACTTCCACCAGAACCAGCAGCAAAAATCACTTGGTCACAGCCTTTCATTGCATCACCAAAATCGCCTTCAAGATCTTGCTCAACAATAGTTAAAAAAGAGCTGTTTAAATCGCTTAACTTATTTTTGTCACGCACTAATGCCACAACATTTTGCTCATTTTCTAAAAGTAGCTCAGTTGTCATTTTACCTATTTGTCCGCTTGCGCCAATAATTAGGGTCTTACTCATAATTAACTCCTTCCAATAAATAGTAAAAGTAATGTGCTTACAAACAGACCTTGGGGTAGGGGATTATTTTTAAAGGGTAAAAAAGAGTTTAAATGAGCTAATTTCAAAAAATACTTTAATTAAAATTCAATACTTAACTGAGTATTAAAATCAGCTGCTTTTGGTGTGTTTTTTTAGACCTTTTTATTCAACCATTATACTCACTTCGGTCACATAACTACGACGGTATAGACTAATACGAACTTTATGTTCTTGGTAATTATAAAACAAAGTGCGATATGTACTATTGCCATTTATTTTTAAAGGTTCACCTAATTTTTGCTGATAAAAGCGAGTGATATCAGAAATTGAATCGGTTAAATAACCAGTACGTACCATTGGGTATTCGCTTGCTACATCCATCGTTGTAACAAACTCTTCAGGAAGTGGGATTTCAGTGACGTTTTGGCTGAGTACGTTAAACGATAGAGTGCATAGCAATATTATTAAAAATGCTAAAGTTTTCATTAGAGTCCTTTGAGTAATAAATTCCTTTTATTGGTACTTATTTTACCTCAATAAGCACCAATGTCATTTAAATTTTATTACGAATTAAGTCTCGCACTATAAACCGAGCAGGGTGAATAGCTTGGCTTACACGTTCGCTTAATGGGCGGGGCTCGTTATTTAAACAACTTACGAGGTGGTCTGCACTTAGCGGTGCGCTACACAATGCGCGTGCACCAAAACCGGTAAAAATATGTAGGCCTTGTTGTGGTTTATTAAGTTTCTCATATTGGTAGCGTTTACCTAAACGTAGATTAGCAAAAGCCATTATGTAATCACTTTGCTCGCACCATTGCCCTGCCATTGGTAGGTGATCTATAAATGTGCAGCGAACAGCCGCTTTTGCCGAGTTTATATTGCCAAGGGTGGAGGCAAATTCACTTTGCTGGTAAAAGCTAAGTAGTTGCTCTTGGTTTAATTGGTTGTCGAGCGCTGTAACTTGGCGGCTTTTAGTGTTTTTTTCAAATGTGGCACCCATACAGTGATGATCTAAATAAGCCGGGGTAAAATACCCTTTATGGCATAGCACTGTTTTAAGTTTGCGTGATTGCTCACTTGCCTCAATATGTGAAACCTGACCGCGTACGCCTACTATAGGTAGCGCTTTTGTTTGCTCAAATGCATCGCTGTGCTCACCTGCACAAATAATTACATCGCTAAAAGGGCCTAGCTGCTCATCATTCGTTAATAAAAACCAACCGCTATCAGTTTTTTTAAGCTGCTTTATATTGCAGTTAAATAGGCTTTTAAATGGGCTTATGCTATTTGCAGCGCTTAGCATAGCGTTTACTAATTGCGGCGGGTTAACCCAGCCGCCTTGTTCAAAAAATACGCCTGAATAACCTGTTGTTACGCCGGCTATTTCATCGCCTTGCTCTGCGGTTACGTTGTGCATTAGCTGGGTTGGCCACAGTTGCTTTTGTGCTAAGTTTTCGTGCTTATCAGCGAGAGGTTTTTTTACTGCGTGTTGTAATACGCCGCACCAATCGTAATCAAAGCTAAAGCCGTTTTTGAGTAACTGGTTATACAAACGTTTTGCGTATAAAAAGCTATGTGCAAACAATTCGCTGTGCGGCGAGTTTTTAGCTTGTAGGTGAGGGTAAATAGCGCCTTGCACATTGTGCGATGCCCCCATTGCAGGCTTTTCATCTTGGCAGAATAATTGGCTGGTTATGCCTCGTTTAGCCAAGCTGTATAAAATACAGCTACTGGCAATACCACCGCCAATGACCGCTACATTTTTTAAAGTACTGCTATCTTGATTAAAATAAGCGGGGGTTGATTGAGCGTTATTAACATGTTTAAGTTGACCAGTAAGCATATCTTCTTTTTGATTAAAATTTTTGGCTTTTTTAGTACTAAAGCCAGCCTCTATTAATCCTCGTTGAACAAAGTCAGCGGCAGTAAAAGTCGATAAGGTTGCATGAGCTCTTGTTATATCAGCCATGGAGTTAAATAAACTTTGCTGCCACATATCAGGATTTTTACTTGGCTCAGGCCCATTTAAATACCAAGCATCAACAATTCCTGTTTGCGGGTAGCTCATTGCTTGTATTGATTCAAGCGCATCACCAAAGTATAAATCGAGAACAACACTGCCATTATTAAATTCGAGCCGGTGGCATCCTTCTAAATTAATTGGGTAGTTTACTGTTAATTGCTCACTAAAATAACTTAAGGTAGGCCAAGCGGTTAATGCTTGTTTTAAGTCTGTTAATGTTAAGGGGGACTTTTCAAACGAAATATAGTGAAGGCGTTTTACGCTTTTTTCACATTCATTTTGAACTTGCATCCGCTCAAGGTGGTCTTTAAAGCGTTGCCACGTATTTAAAAAGTTTAAACCGGTGCCAAAACCGGTTTCGGCAATAACAAAATGTGATTGGTCATGATTTTGTAATCGTACATCTATATTATTTTGCTCATAGTACACATAATGCGATTGAGCTAAGCCATCGTCATTAGAAAAATAAATATCACCGGAGTCATTAGTCAAAGGTGTACCTAAATTATTAATGTGACTATGTGCGTTCTTAATCATAATTTTTTAAATTTATAGATATATTTTTAATTATTTTACGGGTTTTCTTTGTAATAGTCTGGCGTTATTTATAAGCTAGCAGTTCAGAGTACAAGTGTACGCTAGAAAGCTGACCACTTAGGTGATTAAATTCGCGTAAAATAGAATGCAATTAAGTATTAAGCTAAGGGAATTACCCATGAGAAGAGCTGTAATTACAGGTATCGGTGTTGTATCAAGCATTGGTAACAACAAAGAAGAAGTATTAGAATCGTTAAAAACGGGCAAAAGCGGTATCGCTTTTAACCAAGAATTTGCCGATTATAAGTTACGTAGTAACGTATCGGGTAAAATTGATATTGACGTTAAAGCACATGTTGACCGCAAAGCAATGCGCTTTATGGGTGATGCTGCTGCATATTCTTATATTTCGATGACTCAAGCAATTGAAGACTCAGGTTTGTCTGACGACCAAGTATCAAATGAGCGCACGGGTATTATTGTTGGCTCTGGCGGTGGTTCGTCTAAATGGCAGGTAGAAGCTGCTGATATTTTACGTGAAAAAGGCGTAAAACGTGTAGGGCCTTATATGGTTCCACGTACTATGGCGAGCACTACATCTGCTTGTTTAGCAACACCCTTTAAAATTAAAGGTGTTAACTACTCAATTAGCTCTGCATGTGCAACATCTGCGCATTGTATTGGTAATGCAGTAGAACAAATTCAATTAGGTAAGCAAGATGTTGTATTTGCTGGTGGCGGTGAAGAACTACACTGGACATTGGCAATGGAATTTGACGCTATGGGCGCACTTTCTACTAAGTACAACGAAACACCAGAAAAAGCGTCTCGTACATACGATGCAAATCGCGATGGTTTTGTTATATCTGGCGGCGGCGGTATTGTTGTAGTTGAAGAACTTGAACATGCACTTGCACGTGGCGCGCATATTTACGCTGAAATTGTTGGTTACGGTGCAACATCAGATGGCTACGACATGGTTGCTCCATCTGGCGAAGGTGCAGCACGTTGTATGCGCCAAGCTATGCAAGATGTAGACAGTATTGATTACCTAAATACGCACGGCACATCTACACCTGTAGGCGACGTTAAAGAGCTTGGTGCGATTCAAGAAGTGTTTGGTGGTAAGTCACCAATGATCAGCGCAACTAAAGCAATGACGGGTCATGCCCTCGGTGCTGCAGGTGTTCACGAAGCTATTTTCTCATTATTGATGCTAGAGCACAGCTTTGTAGCGCCTTCAATTAATATTGATGAGCTAGATGAGCAAGCGGCAGGTTTAGATATTATTACTGAGCGTCGTGACGTTGAGTTAAATACTGTAATGTCTAATAGCTTTGGCTTTGGTGGCACAAACGCGACTTTAGTTATGAGTAAGTACAAAGGTTAATTTGAGCTTATAAGCCCTAAATATGTAAACACATATCTGGGCTAAATAGCTTAAAACAAAAAAGGAAAGCCGAGGCTTTCCTTTTTTATTATCGAAAGTTAAATTAACCTTCGTTATGTTCTTTACGCGCTTGCTCAATTTCGTCAGCAATATCTTGCGCTTTCTGCTTAGTTTTTTCAGTTAACTCGCCAGCAGCTTCTTTGCTTTTAATCCATGCATCAACCGCAATCTCTTTGCCGTCGTCGTACATGTCTAAGCCCATTGTTTTACTTTGCTCTAATAGCTCGTTTAAAGACTCATCATTTTTAAGATCGTTAGTTGTCTCTTTAACGTCGTTCCATGCATCACCAAGCTTTTCTTGCATTTGTGCGCTTTTATCTTTTGCATCTTCTTTTACTTCGTTGGCATCTTCACAACCAGTTAATGTAATTAAAGTGCCTAATAAAGCTAAACCTGCTAATTTATTCATGTGCTATCTCCTTTAGAGACTGATAATTAATTCGAGGCAGACTATACAACAATGAAAATGAACGCCCCCGTAACAAAACGATTAAATTTTAAATTAATGAATGAGCACGATTGGCCTCAATTATTTGAACTCGACCAAGACCCCGCCGTAATGCAGTATTTAACGCGAGGTGTACCTACCTCTTTAGAGCAAATAAAAAATGAGGGAGTGCCTCGTATGCTCGCATATAGAAATGAGCTAAAAGGCTGGGGGCTGTGGAGTATCACTCTAAAGCAAACCAATACATTTATTGGCTGGGTATTAATAAGACCTATGAATTTCTTTAGTGATGCACCAAATTACAGCGATATTGAAATAGGTTGGCGCTTTAAACAAGCGAGTTGGGGGCATGGTTATGCAACCGAGGCGGCTTTAGCATTATGTGATGAACTCATTAAGCAAGATGACGTTAAGGCGATGAGCTCAACTGCACTAAAAGATAATACGGCCTCTATAACAATAATGAAAAAGTTAGGCCTGCAATTTATAAAAAATTATACACATACAGATGAGCAAGGCGACTTACCCGCGGTACTTTATTCAAAAAACGTTTGAAGATGATTAAATATCAACAGCATAAAGATTGACCTGTCCTTAAGTGACGTGCATTAATATGGGCAACAAAAATAATAAATTAAGGATGTTGTATGGGATTGTTTTTTTCACCACGTAAATTAATCGTCAAAAGTGTACTGGTTTTACAGTTCACTACTTTTAGTGTTTTGGCGCAGCCTTTAGCGCAAAGCGCGGTCGCAATGCCAGACTCGTTCAGTGCCGATGCTGCTAAAAGTATATTAGAGCAAGGCGGTAATGCTGTTGATGCAGCTATTACGGCACAATTTGTACTTGCAGTGACGCTTCCTGAAGCTGGAAATATTGGCGGCGGGGGATTTATGCTTATTCAAAAAGATGGCAAAGGCGATTTTATAGATTATCGCGAGACAGCACCAACGGCGGCTCATCGTGATATGTATTTAGATGAGCAAGGTAATGTTATTGCAAACAAATCAATATATGGCATTCACGCAAGCGGTGTACCTGGCAGTGTAGCGGGTATGTGGCTTGCCCATCAAAAGCATGGCACTTTAAAGTGGGAAACACTAGTACAGCCTGCTGTAACGTTGGCTGAGCAAGGGTTTATAGTTCCGCCTAAGTTAGCAAAAGGTGTGAGCAATTATATAGCCCATCTAAAAGAGCAAAAAATAAATGTAAACTTTGAAAAATATTTTGCTGATGTAAAAGCCAATAAAGTCTTTAAGCAACCAGAGCTAGCGGCAACGCTAAAGCGTATTCGTGATAACGGTCAAGATGGATTTTATAAAGGCGAGACTGCAAATATTATTGCTAAATTTATGCACCAGCATGGTGGTATTATTAATCAAGATGATTTAAAAAATTATACCGCTAAATCACGTACACCCATTAAAGCAAGTTGGAATGGTTATGAAGTACTTACTTCGCCACCGCCAAGTTCAGGTGGTATTGCTATTTTACAGTGGCTAAAAATGTATGAGTTACAAAAACCAGATACAGGCTTAGCGCATAACTCGACTCAGTATGTGCACTTACTTTCTGAAATAGGTAAACGTGTATTTGCAGATAGAGCAGAGTATTTAGGCGATCCTGATTTTTTTGATGTTCCAGTAAACGCGTTAACTAATATTAACTACCTCAAAGAGCGCAGTAATGGCATTTTGTTAACCGCTATCTCGACTACCGAAAATATTAAACCGGGCCTTAAAGAAAGTGAGCAAACTACGCACTTTTCAATCGTTGATAAAATGGGTAACGCTGTAGCAAATACCACCACAATAAACCTAGGGTTTGGTAGTGGTGTAGTTGTTGAAGGTGCGGGATTTATTTTAAATGATGAAATGGACGACTTTAGCGCCAAACCAGGCGTTATGAATGTGTTTGGTGCAATAGGCGGTAAAGCTAATGAAATACAGCCACACAAGCGTATGTTGAGTTCGATGACACCTACAATACTACTTAAAGACAACACCGTTAAAATGGTGACAGGCTCGCCTGGTGGCACAACCATTATTAGCTCTGTGTACGAATCTATCTTAAATGCAGTAGAGTTTGATATGAGTGCAGAGCAGGTTGTAAATAGCCCTCGTTTTCATCATCAATTGTGGCCTAAAAATATAATTAGAACGCACATTGGTTTAACCGATAGCGTAAAAGCAGAGCTTACAAAAATGGGTTACACCATAGACGAGAGACACTTTGGTGACTTACACGTTATTATTAATAAAAATGGGCAATTAGATGCCGCTTCTGAAGCATCAGGGCGCGGTAAATCAATTGTTTTTTAAATAAAAAAACACCGTGCTAAAAAGCGCGGTGTTTAAAATAATAAAAGCTTATTGAGTATCAATTAAATCTTCAACACCCACTATTAGCCATGGAGCATCGTCTGAAATTAGACGCTCTAAGTGCCAAATTTCTAAAATAGGCTGTTCTTTTTTATCGCCTAAATCACGGTACTTACCTTTAAAGCGAACACTAACCTGCCACGATTGCGCGTTTGTATCTGCGCGCACAAGTTCGGCATCAATAAACATCACTTCTGTTTCTACGCTTTGTATAGCTTCACGCTCAGCTTTAAATTCGGCAACAAGTGCAGGGCTTAAGTATTCAGCCATTGTGGTGTAATCGGCATTGTTCCATGCAGTTTGTAGCGTATGGTAATGACTACGGGCACCTTGCAAAAAGCCATTAACGTCAAAGTTAGGTGGTAAATTAAAAGGGACACTTTCACCTTGTGGGGCGCTGTTAGCAAAGCCTGTACTCATTGGCTGCTCGATTGGTGCTTGTTTAAAAGCATTTTGCTGAGCACTTGTACCTGCACTGGCATCTGCAAGTTGTGGGGCACGATCAGTACGTAAAAAGCCTGTTACTAGCTTAAATAAAATAAAGAGTCCGCCAGCTAATAAAATCATTTCTAATAGCTTAAAACCTTCAAAATCGTCGCCTAACATTGCTGCAATTAAGCCACCCGCTAAAAGACCACCCAAAACGCCAGCCATAATGCCTTTTTTATTTGATGTGGCTTTAGGTGCTGCTGTTGGGGTTGTTGTATCTGCTTTTTGTTTTTGTGCTGTTTGTTGTGTTGCAGGAGTTTGTCCACGTTTGCTACTGCCAAACTTTTTACGTGCGTGTGCATCAAAACTGGCAGTACATAATAATGCCAATAATGAAAAAATAACGATGATGTTCTTCATGAAATTCCCTAATTAAAATCGAGCCGCGATTATAATTTACTTTCTTAAGGAATTTAATTAATTACTTTAAAAATCAGAGGTTTTGAGTATAAAAGAAAAAGTTTATTGGTGGGTATATAATCAAAAAACCGCTTAGTAGGGACTAAGCGGTAAATTTGTTTATTTTAAAGCCAACGAATAGCGCCAGTAACGCGTTCGTTATAAGTATTTAGAGGTGCTCCAACACTTGCCACTAAAATAGTATCTGCTTGTGAGCCTCGGTTAATATGACCTTCAAAGCGCTCATCGCGGAAATTATCATCGCCAAAACCAAATGATTTATTTTCAGAAGGCACTATAAATACCGTCATAGGACCAAAGTCAGACTCAAATATCAAATGCAGCCCTTTTTCGCCTTTAAAATCACAAAACATAGCGTAAGTTACATCACCAGGAAGCTCATCAAGATGACCACCTAATACTGCAAGCTTGTCGTTAACGCTTTGTAGGCTAATGGGCTCTTTTTTATCAAGCGCACTAATTTCGTAGTACACATGGGCAAGCGCATGCTCACCCGCTTCGTGTGCAATATTTTGCTCTGTACTAAAAAAGAAAGCACTAATAGCCACTACAAAAGATGCAGCTAATGCAAGATGCACGCGGTCAAGCTTAAAACGCGAGCGGGCATCAACTACATTTTTTCCTGTTGCTTGCTCTTCTTGCAGTGCTTTTTCTTTTAACGATGTGTTTAAAAGAATGCGGTCTGCAAGGTTTTCAGGCACAGGTATATCTAAAGAGTCTTGAATAAATTTATCAAAATCTTTCATATCGTTAATAAAACTTTGTCGCTCTGGGTTATTGTTAGCAAACTCCATGAGCTCCTTGTCAATGTCGTTTGGCTGCGCAATAGTGCGGCGACGAAACTCAAGTTCATCCATTATTTTGATGCCCCTTTAAGTTGTTCATCATCACGGCTTAAAGCCTCTTTAAGTTGATTTCGGGCACGGTATAAACGAGTCATTACCGTGTTTTTATTTAAATTAAGTATGCCTGCGATCTCTTCGCCAGAGCAGCCCATTACAACTTGTAGTAATAATGGCTCTCGGTATTCATCAGATAGCAGGGCAATCTGGCGTTGGATAACCGTTTGCTCCATTTCATCATCTAATGAGTGGCTGGTTTCATCAACAAGCGTATCGTTTTCTACGTCGCTGTAATCAAACTGTTTACGTTCAAATCGGCGCGCATTTTCTCTTCGTAATATAGTAAGCAGCCAAGGTTTAGCTGCCTTTTGATCAAGTAAAGAGTCGAGAGAACGCCACGCGCGTAAAAACGTTTCTTGTACTAAATCATCTGCTATGTGCGGATCACGGCATAACCAATAAGCAAAGCGATAAAGCTCTTTATTGTAAACGTGGACCAAGGCTTCATAACGCTTTTGTTTCTCTGCCATATCGATTAAGACCTGATTGTTTGATTTTTTCTTTCCAAGCATAAGCACTTTTTTAATTAAAAATTATTATTTATTGCAAAAAAGACCTGAGTATCGTAGTTATTAATCATAAAGGTCTTTTAATACAGCTTGTTGCGACTTTGATGCTTGAGTTTGATAGTTCTCAAGAATTTTAATAATAGCATTAAGATCCGTGTTTGCGCCTTTGTTACTATAAAGTTGTGCCTGCAATTGGCTAATGAGGCCATTAAGCTCGCTGCTGTTTACGCGGACGCAAAGCTCATCAATAGCGCCAACATTTTTGTGAGTCACCTTTACAGAAAAACTATTTAATGCGGTGTAAAAAGCTTTCACATCGTTCGTTTTAGCTAAAGCTTTAAGCTCATTTAAGCTCGGCTGAGAAATATCACGGTTGTTTGGTTGTAATTTCTCAGTCGTATTTTTAGTAGAACGGGTCATTAAGTAAAAAATTACAGTACCAATCCATAAAATATACCCTAAAGCGGCAACAACTATTAACCAAAGAGGAGTATCACTTTTAGTTTCAATACGTTGTGTGCCTGCCGCTTCATTCGAAATATTTTCAATAGCAGGTAAATTGTTTGGGTTTGATTGTGGGTTTGCCACGGCGGTATTAGGTGCGGTACTACTTGGCGTTACCGTTATAGTGCGCTTTGGTAATGTAGCTACGCTAATACGATTCATTTTAGTATTAAACCAAGGCAGCTGTATTTCAGGTAAAGTGTAAGTACCTGGTTTTTGCGGCAATAATGCATACGATGCAGTTTGCTGCGATACAACGCGTCCGTCACGTACTGCATTGTTATTTTCTTTTTTATCAGGGTAGCTGCGTATGCCATCAATGGTAGGCATAGAGATTTCAGGTAATTGCTCTTTTGTAACCCCAAGCGCGGTAAGTGTAATAGTACGTGTTATAGGCGTACCTACTTCTACGGTGTTGTCGTTAGGTTGCCATTCTTCATCAAGACTAACCAGCTCGCTTGGTAACCATGCACCTTTATAGTCACTCGGAATTGGTTTGATTTCTACTTGCTGATCGTCGCCAAGAGCTGATACTTCTAATTGACGATAATTTTGTTGTACTCGCCCTTGAAAAGCGGGGCCTGCAATAGTGTACGCACCACTTTTTTGTGGCTGAATCAAATACTCGCGAGTAATAACAAGGTAGCGTTTACCATCAACAAGCTCATAGCTTTCAGTTTGCTTACCCAATTGGGTTAGCTGAGCATCTTCCATACTTGGTGTGCTTAAGCTGCCATCAAGCAGTTCTTTCGCAAGGTAAAGCTTAATAGTGTAAACACCGGCTTCTTGGACAAACAATGAATTACTCGAGAGCGACGTTTTTAAAAATATTTCGTTATTTTTATCTGCATCAACTGAGCGTTTTGCCACTTTTAATTTAATAGGCTGTGAGGTTAACCCTGCAACGCTAAATGCCGGAATAGTGTAATCACCCTCTGCACGGGTCATTAATTTAACTGACCACGTGGTTTGTTTATTAATGCTGCCATTAATAATGTTGGTACGAGAACTTAAGCTTGTTGGGCCTACCACAAAGTCTTTTAACAGCGATGAGGTGTCTGGTTGCTCGCCCTTAACTGTATCGTCTACGGATATATTAAGCATAAAAAATTCACCCGCTAAAACAGGGTTTTTATCTACGCTGGCTTCTAATTTGGTGGCAGCCCACGAAGGCATCGCACTTAATAGCAATAAACAGCAAAATAATCGCATTACCATGATTTTTCGACTCCTGTAGGGCGACGTTTATATTGTCTTTTTTGGGCTTCTAATTGCATTTTATTCCGTAATAAAATAGCCGGATCGTCCGGGACTTTTCTAAGTAGTTGATTAAGCTGTTGTGCTTTTTCTTTTTCTTCATTAGTGAGCTCACTTGCTTGGGCTTGCATAGCTTGTTGCTGAGCACTTTGTTTTTGCTCATCAGTAGCAGGTTGCTCACTCATTGTTTGTGGCTTACTTTGTTGCTGCTCGTCTTGAGGCTGGTCAGCGTCTTTATTTTGCCCTTGCTCACTTTGTGGCTGAGCTTGCATATCAGGTTCATTTTGCTTGTCTGATTGCTCACCAGGCTCACCTTGTTGATCTTTTGATTGTTCAGACTCTTTATCTGATTCTTTATCAGATTTTTCATCGCTTGAGCTTTGACTTTCGTTTTCGCCTTTTTCAGAATCGCTTTTATCACCATTTTGTTGCTTATCCTGTTTTGACTCATCAGAATTTTGCCCTTGGTTTTGCTCATCTTTTTTCTGGCTATCATCTTGGTCTTGAGAGTCGTCGCCGTCGCTTTGCTGATCTTGCTGGTTTTGTTGCTCTTGTTGATTGAGTAATTGTTCAACTAAAGCTTGGTTGTCAGTTGCTTGTGTAAAGTCGTCTTGTAAGGTTTGGGCTTGTTTGTAGGCTTCAATGGCGTCCTCAAGCTTGCCAGCTTTGGCGAGGGCATTACCGTAGTTGTATAAACCGGTAGCCGACTTATCATTACTAAACTCATTAAGTGCAGCATCAAAATTACCTTGCTGGTAAAGCGCCGCGCCTTTTAACTCACTCGATTGCGCCTGTGTTGCTGCATCGTATTCTTTATTATTGTAAGCCTCTAATGCACGTTGATCTGCATTTTGCAAAAGAGTAGGGAGCTCTACGGCATACGCATTTTGCTGCGGTAAAAAACCAAAAGCTAAAAATGCGCCTAACAAGGCAGCGCGTCTAAATAAATACAAACCAAATGGCAGTAATAACAAGAGTCCGTATATACCTGCATCTATTCGCCAAAGTGCGTGGCTTTGTTTTTCGTCTTTCAATAATTCACTCTGTGCATTTGGGGCAAACGTATTTATGTCGTTATTACTAGGCTGGTAACTAGCAAATTTACCACCACTGCTCGATGCTAAATTTTTAAGCTGACTGGCATTGAGAGTAGGTACTACAATTTGGCCGTATCTGTCTTTCAAAAAACCACCTTCAGGTAACTTAATTGGAGCGCCTTGAGCGGTACCCACGCCATATATATTTAATCTATATTGGGTGTTACTGGTAAAGCTACTCACGTCGCTTTGTTCTTGCTGGTCAATACCGTCGGTCACTAAAATAATGTCGCCATCAATATAACCCGCTTGCGTTAATAGCTCTTTGGCCATATCAAGACCGGCTAAAACGTTTGAGCCTTTGTCTGGCATTATTTCAGGGCTTAAGCTTGGAATTAAATTACTGAGTGTTGTGGCGTCGTTTGTTAGCGGCGATATTATATAGGCTGTGCCTGCGTAAGCTACAAGCGCGGTATCACCTTCTCTAAATAGCTCAATCATATCAAGCGCTTTAAAGCGTGATTGCATTAAACGATTTGGTAAAATATCGGTGCTGTACATTGAGTACGACATATCCATAACAATTACACGGGCACTTTTACTTTGAAATACAGGAACTTGTTTTTTCTCAAAGCTAGGCCCAGCACTAAATAAAATGCCAAGGCTGCAAAACAAAGCAACTAACCAAAGTGGCTGGCTGGCTTTAGTGTTTGCTTCGCTCATTATAAATTGTGCTAAATGCGGTGCAATTAGCTGCTCACTGGTGGTTTTTTTATGCTTAATTAAGGCGACAAAAAATAATGCCACAGCAGGTATGAGTAACCATAAAAGAGCGGGGCGAATAAATTCAAAATCCATTAGTTTGGCTCCTTTAATGCACGCAGTGTACTCAGCATTACTTTTAAGCTAATAAGTAAAATAGCGATAAGTAACGGGTAGTAAAATAATGAGCTTTGTGGGCGAAATGTTTGTTCATCAGCGCTAATAGGTTCAAGTTTATCAAGCTCTGCATAAATTTGTTGAAGGCCTGCTACATCTTTGGCCCTAAAGTATAATCCGCCAGTTTGCTCGGCAATCTTTTTAAGTAAGCTTTCATCTAAACTACTGCCACTAGAGCCACCCATATTAAAGAGGCTAAAGCCGCGCGGATTATCTGAGCCAACGCCAATGGTGTACACTTTAATACCTTCCTCGCGGGCTAGCAGTAGTGCATCTTCTGGGTTTAAATTGCCCGCGGTATTTTGTCCGTCGGTTAATAGCACCACAATACGGTTACTCTCATCTTTATTGGCAAAGCGTTTTACCGAAAGACCCAATGCATCACCAATGGCTGTTGCGCGTCCTACTAAACCAATTTGCGCTTCACTGAGCATTTTACTTACTGTTTTAACGTCGCGCGTGAGCGGGGTTTGTAAAAACGCGGTGTCGCCAAATAATATCAGCCCAAGCCTGTCGCCTTGACGCTGCTCTATAAAATCACTGAGTACGGCTTTTACCATGGTAAGGCGGTCAACATATTGGCCATTGTAAGCCATGTCTTGTTCGGTCATTGAGCCTGATAAGTCAACTGCTAACATTATATCGCGCCCTTCATTTGGTAATGAGATTGGCTCATCTAACCATGTTGGATTGGCAGCGGCAGTAACAAGTAATAACCAAATTACCCACTCGAAAGGATTTAAACGTCGTGCGTGTGGCTCAATGCTTTGACTGGTTAAATTGTGCTTTGCAAAACTGGGTATACGTAAACGCATACTGGCATTACTTGCTGCGGGTTTTAATAGTAAAAGTAATAAAGGTAAGGGTATTAATAAAAATAACCATGGCCAGCTAAATTCAAACATTTACTGACTCCTTTATTTTAAATTGCTTAATACCTTGGCGAAATTTTTCGCACAGTGTTGTATCTTTTTGGCTGGGGTTATACAAGCTTAGTATTTCTTGTTCTGTAAAGCTCAAACCGGTGAGTGTATTAAGTGTTGTGCACCATTTAGAGGTAGATTGCGCAGCAAGGCGCTTGTCGTAATATTCAATCACTAAACGTTTTAAAATAATATGCAGTTGCTGAGGATTTTGCTCACTTTGGCTCAATTGTATTGCGTAGCGTTTAGGCTTTTTAAATTTATGTTTTTTGTAAAATATATAAATAGCTGCGCACAGTGCTAAAAACAGCAGTGCAATAATAACCCACCAAGCAGGGGCGAGTGGCCACCAATTAACTTGGCTTGGCGCTATTATATCGTGCAGGCCATCGAGTGGATTGGTTTGCATGGTTATTTTCTCACTAATTGCAGCTCAAGCGGTGTTGCTGCATTGAATGATATTAAATTAAGACCCGATTTAGTTAAGCGATTAAAGCGCGTACTAAATGCTTGCTCAGCATTTTTAGCAAAGCGTTCTCTAAAGCTGTTATCCATTAATGGTAGGGCAAAGTCTTGACCATTTGCATTAACAGTAACGGCTTGCTTAAACGCAGGTAACTGATGCTCAAATGGATCGCTTATATGGCAACCAATCAGCTCGCAGTGGCGGCTTAATATTTCGAGTTGCTTAAAGCTGGCATCATCCAGAGCATTAAAATCAGACACCAAATACACTAAGCTGCCTGGTTTTGCTAAATGATTAAGGCGCTTTAGGTTATCGCTAAAGTTGTTAGGGGCTGTTTTATCAATATTGTTGAGCGCTTGCTGGTGGTTGTCGCATAAATTATGACAAAGCTTAAGGACTGCTTTTTCACGGGCGCTGGGCTTTAGCTCCAAATGCGAGTGCTGATTAAACACAATACCGCCAATTCTATCGCCGCGCTGACACGCCGACCATGCAACAAGAGCGCTTATATGCGCAGCTTGCACCGACTTTAATAGTAACTTTGAACCAAACAGCATTGAGTTTGAAAAATCAGTAAATACAAACACAGGGCGCTCTTTTTCTTCTTGAAAGAGCTTTGTGTGAGTCTCGCCGGTACGCGCAGTAACTCGCCAATCAATAGAACGAATATCGTCACCTTGCTGATAATGTCGCACTTCGGCAAATTCCATTCCTCGACCTTTGTGCGGTGCAAGGTATTGCCCTGTTAAGGTGTTTTTTATTTTTACCTTAGGGGCAAGTTCGAGCAATTGCGCTTTGGCTTTGTAATACATCAGCTCTTTGAGTGCTAAATTAACACCGTGGCTATGGCTCTGTTTGAGCCATGCTTGGGATTCTAATTGTTTTTGCATAACTTATGGTACGGCTACAAGTTCAACTATACGGCTTATTACTTGATCTTTAGTAATGCCATCGGCTTGGGCTTCGTAACTTAAAATAATGCGGTGACGCAGTACGTTATGCACAACAGCTTGAATGTCATCAGGTGCTACAAAGTCACGGCCTTGAAGCCATGCATGAGCACGAGCACATTTATCAAGTGCTATTGTTGCACGCGGACTTGCACCAAATTCAATCCAGCTACCTAGTTGCGCATCTAATTTAGCGCCTTCACGAGTGGCAATAATAAGTTGTACTAAATATTGCTCAAGCGGCTCTGCTAAATAAAGGCCTAATATTTCTTTACGAGCTGCAAATAAATCGCTTTGACTAATTTTTTGCATTACTGGTTGTTGCTCGTTAAGCGCTTCGCCACGTGTTAAACGTAGTATATCAAGCTCATGCTCTGCGCCAGGGTAGCCAATACTTAGGTGCAGTAAAAAGCGATCCAGCTGGGCTTCTGGTAACGGGTAAGTCCCTTCTTGCTCTAGCGGGTTTTGTGTTGCCATAACTAAAAATAGTTCGCTAAGCGGATAAGTGTTTTTACCCACGGTCACTTGTCGCTCTGCCATGGCTTCTAATAGTGCTGATTGTACTTTGGCTGGTGCACGGTTAATTTCGTCAGCTAAAATTAGGTTGTGAAAAAGAGGGCCTTTTTCAAATACAAACTCGCTAGTTTGTTGGCGGTAAATATCGGTACCTGTTACATCAGCCGGTAATAAGTCTGGCGTAAACTGTACGCGCTGAAACGATCCTTCAATACCTTTAGCAAGTGCATTAACTGCACGTGTTTTTGCAAGCCCAGGAGGGCCTTCTACTAATAAGTGACCATCAGCTAAAATAGCAATAAGTAGCGCTTGTGTAAGCTCTGGCTGGCCAATGATTTGTGTATCTAAGTACGTTTTTAATTGTGAAAATGCGTTAGCTGCCATAATAAGTGGACTGTCCTCGTCAGCTGGGTTTGTACCTAATAGTGTTAGGTGATAAATACTGACCTATTTATAAGGTTTATAATTGGGTAACTCAAGAGTTAGACTGTATTTTTTAAAATAGTTCGTTATTTTTTAACGATTTTTAGCGTACCACAAAACTTTGTAAATGCGTCTAAAAAAGCCTATTGTGATAGTCGTAATTAAACACTATTTATATAAATTTGTGTTTATCTATTGGCTTTAGTACACGGGTTGTTTAGAATCGAGGAAAACAAACAGGTCAGACCTGTCAGCGGGAGAGCATAAATGTCTGAGCAAAACATACTAAAAACACCAAAGGGCGACCGTATTGCCATAGTCAGCGGCTTACGTACACCTTTTGCAAAGCAAGCAACAGCGTTTCACCATGTACCAGCACTTGATATGGGTAAATTGGTGGTTAACGAAATGCTTGAACGATTAAATTTCAACAAGTCAGAAATTGATCAACTTGTATTTGGTCAAGTAGTACAAATGCCAGAAGCGCCAAATATTGCACGTGAAATTGTATTGGGCACAGGTATGCCGGTATCGGTTGATGCATATTCTGTATCGCGCGCATGTGCTACCAGCTTTCAGGCTATTGCTAATGTAGCTGAGTCTATTATGGCGGGATCTGTAAGTGTAGGTATTGCAGGCGGCGCAGATTCGTCATCAGTATTGCCAATTGGTGTTAGTAAAAAGCTAGCAGGCAGCTTAGTTGATTTAAATAAAGCGCGTACGCTTGGTCAACGTTTAAAAATATTTTCAAAACTGCGCTTAAAAGATTTATTACCAGTGCCTCCTGCAGTTGCAGAGTACTCAACAGGCCTTTCAATGGGGCAAACTGCTGAGCAAATGGCTAAAACACATAATATTAGCCGTGAAGATCAAGATGCGTTAGCGCATCGTTCTCACTCACTTGCAACGCAAGCATGGGCTGATGGAAAGTTAAAAGATGAAGTAATGACGGCACATTTACCGCCATATAAAAGCTTTATTTCAGAAGATAATAACATTCGTAAAAACTCAACTGTTGAAGGCTACGCCAAGCTTAAACCTGTTTTTGACCGTCAGCACGGTACTGTTACCGCCGCAAATGCAACACCATTAACTGATGGTGCAGCGGCCGTACTTATGATGAGCGAAAGCAAAGCAAAAGCACTAGGTTATGAAATACTAGGTTACGTACGTAGCTTTGCATTTTCGGCAATTGGCGTAGAAAAAGACATGTTAATGGGCCCAGCTCATTCAACGCCTATTGCACTAGATAGAGCGGGTATTACGCTTGCTGATTTAGATTTAATTGAAATGCACGAAGCGTTTGCATCGCAAACACTTGCCAATATGAAAATGTTTGCTTCAGACAAATTTGCACAAGAGCATTTAGGTCGCAGCAAAGCAATTGGCGAAATTAACATGGATAAGTTTAACGTTAACGGCGGCTCTTTAGCATATGGTCACCCATTTGCAGCGACAGGTGCACGCTTAATTACGCAAAGCTTACACGAGCTTAAACGTCGTGGTGGCGGTTTAGCATTAACAACAGCGTGTGCTGCTGGTGGTTTAGGTGCAGCCTTTGTATTGGAGAGCGCGTAATGACAGATTCAGTATTTAATTTAGCGGTAGATGAAAATAAAATCGCCGTGGTAACGATTGATGTGCCGGGTGAGAAAATGAATACCCTGCGCAGCAGTTTTGCCGATGATTTAAAAGCGTTACTAGAAGACGCTAAGTCGCAAAATGTAAAAGGCATGGTATTTATAAGCGGAAAAAGCGATAACTTTATTGCTGGCGCCGATGTAAAAATGCTCGATAGCGTTCAAAAGCGTGAAGATGCTTTAGCTATTAGCGAGCTATGTCATCAAGCGTTTTTTGATATGACAAAATTGCCATACACAACAGTAAGTGCGATTCATGGCGCTGCATTAGGTGGTGGTTTAGAGTTTGCTTTAGCATGTGATTACCGTGTTGGTACCGACAGTGATTTAACAAAAATTGGCTTACCAGAAGTGCAACTTGGTTTACTTCCTGGTGGCGGCGGCACCCAACGCTTAACTAAAATTGTTGGTATTCAAAAAGCACTAGAGTGGATGCTAACAGGTAAACAGATTCGCCCTAAGCAAGCTAAAAAAGCAGGTGTGCTTGATGACTGTGTACCGCACAGTGTGCTGCTAAAAGTTGCAAAAGAATTTGCGACTAAGAAAAAGCCACAAGCAAAAGAGCCAAAGCTCGACAATATTAGTAAATTACTAGAGTCAAACCCGTTTGGTCGTAACTTTATCTTTAAAAAAGCAAAAGAAAACGTACTTAAAAAAACGGGCGGGCACTACCCAGCACCACTCGCTATTATTAAAGCAGTGCGAGCTAGTGTAGAGCTTGATGAGCTAAAAGCGTATAAAACAGAAGCTGAAAGCTTTGCAACACTTGTAATGAGTGACGAATCGAAAGCGCTTCGCGGTATTTTCTTTGCAACCACTGAAATGAAAAAAGAGTGGCGCAATGATGACGCACCCGCAATAAGCAAAACTGCTGTTTTAGGTGGTGGACTAATGGGCGCAGGCATTGCGCACGTAAGTGCTGTTAAAGCTAAAGTACCGGTACGTATTAAAGATGTAGCAGAGCAGGGCATTAGTAATGCAATGAGCTACACCTATAAAATTTTAGATAAGCGCCTTAAGCGTCGTATTATGTCTAAAGCTGATGTGCAGTTAACGATGAACCGTATTACAGGTACAACTGACTACAGTGGCTTTAAACACATTGATTTAGTAATAGAAGCGGTGTTTGAAGATCTTGCACTTAAGCAAGGTATGGTTGCAGACGTAGAGCAGCAATGCCAAGCAAATACAATTTTTGCAAGTAACACGTCATCATTACCAATATCGCAAATTGCAGCGCAGGCAGCACGTCCTGAAAATGTAATTGGCTTGCATTACTTTTCACCAGTGGAAAAAATGCCATTAGTGGAAATTATTCCACACGAAGGTACGTCTCAAGAGACCATTGCCCGCGTTGTTAACTTTGCACGTAAGCAAGGTAAAACGCCAATTGTTGTAAAAGACATGGCCGGTTTTTACGTCAACCGTATTTTAGCGCCTTACTTAAACGAAGCTGCTAACTTAATGTTAGCAGGCGAGCCAATTGAAAAGATTGATGCGGCGCTTGTTGAGTTTGGTTTTCCGGTAGGCCCGCTGGCTCTACTTGATGAAGTAGGTATTGATATTGGCTCTAAAATTGCCCCAATTCTTGAAAAAGAATTAGGCGAGCGTTTTAAAGGCCCTGATGCATTTATGCGTATGATTGATTCAAAACGCCTTGGCCGTAAGTCTGGTCGTGGTTTTTATGAATACGATAAAAAAGGCAAAAAGGTTGATGAGTCAGTTTACGAACTATTGGGTGTTACCCCGGCTCCACGTTTAAACAAGAGCGAAATTGCTAAGCGTTGTGTATCGCAAATGCTTAACGAAGCAGTACGCTGTTTAGATGATGGCATTATTGCCAGCCCACGTGATGGCGATATCGGTGCAATATTTGGTATTGGTTTTCCACCATTTTTAGGTGGCCCGTTTAGCTATATGGATAAATTAGGCGCAAGTAAAATAAGCTCTGATATGTCTACATTAGCTAACAGCGATGCTAACTTTGCACCATGTGAATCACTGGTAACAATGGCAAGCTCTGGTGCTACTTTTTATAACGCAACACATGTTGAGGTTGTAGCTCCTGAAGTACAAAGCACTGAGTCACAAGAGCAAAGTGTAACTGAGCCTGAAGTTACCAAAGAGATTGAAACGAAAGAATAAAGTTTCTGCTATCTAAAAAAACCGCATTTAAATGCGGTTTTTTTATAGTTTTTATAAATAAATGAGGAGCTTAATGACATTATTTACACAAAGATTGAGCATATACCAAATGGAAGAATCTGATTGGCCTCTTTTTCTTGCGCTTCATCGCGATCCTCAAGTCCTCAAGTATTGTTTTGATATGCCAATGGAGTCACTGGTAAGAAACCGCTTTGAGATACGCTTGCCTAAGTGGAATGCTAAATCACGTCATCCCCTGTGTTTACTCATTATTAATAATCAAACAAAACAACCTGTGGGTGTTACAGGTTTTGCCTATGACGGAGAAACCGCAGAGCTTGGTTATTTATTATTGCCAGAGTATTTTAATAAAGGCTACGCGACAGAATCCCTAAGAGCTGTGATTGACTGGGCTTGGAAAGAATGTGGTATTAGGCAGTTTAAAGCAGTCGTAACGCGTGGCAATATTGGTTCTGAAAAGGTGCTTGGTAAGTGCGGTTTAACCCATACCGATACACTTTTTAAAGTGCATACAATAGGCGAAAAGTTATATGACGATTTAATTTATACGCTTAAGGTGTAGGGTTTTAATGGGCTAGTAGCCTAGCCCAAAAAGTGTTTACAAGTGAAGTGAAATAGCTTTTCGGTCTTTTTCTGGCATGTTTTCTACGACTAAATTAAATGAGTTATCAATCATTCTCTCAATTTCACCTTGTGGAATTGTGCCGTCTAAAATTACTGTGTTCCATAAGCGTTTATTCATATGGTAACCAGGGATCACTGCCGGGAAAATATCACGCAATGATATTGCTTCATCAGGATCGCACTTTAAGTTAAGCCACCAAATAACCTCACCATCATCATTAGTTTGACCGTCATTGCCAATAGCAAGAGTCGCAAACATTTTATGATTCACTTTATATACATCAACCTCTTGCGCAAATGGTTTTGTAACCTGAACAAGTGGTTTTTTAACTAAATACTCATGTACTTTTTTCTGGTCCATGATCCATTCCTTGAAGTCATACTCGGTAAAGCTACCATAGCAGTTTTTTTCACATTTGATTATATGTATTTTAGTATAAATTAAAATTTTACAAGCTAATACAACATGTAGCGTAAAACCAACGTAATTTTAGTTGAACAAAATCCAGTTCGTGGTATGTTTCTGGCAATCAAAAAAATAATAGGAATTTACACATGCCAAAGGCGAGTGATGTTAAAAAAGGTACTGCTATTGACTTCAATGGCCGCGTTTTAGTTGTAAAAGATATTGTGCGCTCTGTGCCGCAAGGTCGTGCTGGTGGTAGTTTATACCGTATGCGTTTATACGATGTGGTAACCGGTGGTAAAGTTGACGAAACATTCAAAGACAGTGACATGCTAACGCTGGCTGATTTAACACGCCGTGAAGTAATGCTATCGTACATTGATGGTGACGAGTATGTGTTCATGGATAATGAAGATTACACGCCTTATAACTTAAGCAAAGATGCTATTAGCGAAGAAATTTTATTTGTTAATGAAGAAACACAAGGCGTACACGTAATTGTTATTGATGGCGCGCCAGTAGGGCTTGATTTACCGTCAAGTGTTGAACTTGTTGTTGAAGAAACAGACCCATCTATCAAAGGTGCATCTGCGAGTGCTCGTTCAAAACCTGCACGTATGTCTACTGGCTTAAATATTTCTGTGCCAGAGCATATTTCAACAGGTGACCGTATCCGTATTAATACTGTTGAACACAAATTTATGGGTCGTGCTGAAAAGTAACTTGTAATACCAACCTGCATAAATCTTTGATCAATTTAACGAATTAAATTGCACTATAACGTCGTTAAAAGTTTTTTATTTAGAACAACTAGATATAAAAACTTTTGCCTAGTTCTAGCGTAATTTTCTTAACGTTAAATAGACCCCATATATAAGCAGATTGGTATAAATTATAATTTTAAAAGCCGAATCTGTGTTTAACAGCTTCGGCTTTTTTGTGCACGCGGGGGATTTGTTGCTTTAAATTTAATCACGTTAGCGTTAGAATAAGCGCCGTATTTTTGAGCAACTTTAAAGGGTAATTTTGTTTATAGTTTTACTAAGCAGTGCATTTATAGCTTTAATGTATTTAGAAGCCATTAAAAAAGGTATGCCAATTAAGCGATGGCTTATTTTAGGCGGTTTACTTGGGCCTGTGGCCTGGTGCTTGTTTAATCTACATTATCGTCGTGCTTTAGTTAGAAATGTAGGAATGAATGCATGTATATGGCGCCCTTAATTTATTGACGCCACATTTTTATTTTTTCTAATTAAGCTTGGGGCTGCTTTAGTTTGTTGCTGCTTTAAAAATTCAGTAAATTCACTTTTTGATAGTGGCTTAGAATAGTAATAACCTTGTACTGTTTCGCAATTAAGCTTTTTAAGTATATCAATTTGATGAGCTTGTTCTACACCTTCAGCAACTACATGCAAATCAAGGTTATGCGCAATAGTGACTATTGAGTCGACCATATTACGCCCACGTTCGTTGGTCATGTCATCTATAAATGCTTTATCTACTTTAAGTGTATTAAGCGGAAATTGCTTTAAATACGCTAATGATGAATAACCAGTACCAAAATCATCCATTGCTAAATGAATACCTCGGGCACTTAACGAACGCATAATTGCAATGGCTTCTTTAGGGTCGTCCATTACAGTACCTTCTGTTATTTCAAGCTCTAAAAAGTAAGAAGGTAATTCGTTTTTTTGCAAAATAACATCAATACGAGAAGTTAAATCGGGGAGGCTAAATTGCTTTGCTGATAAGTTGACAGCTACTCGGCCGCTAAATAAACCACTATCTAGCCATTCTTTTACGTCTCTGCAGGCTTTGTTTAATACCACTTCACCAATTTCAATTATTTGGCCCGTCTCCTCGGCTATGGGTATAAACACGCCTGGGCTAATAATACCTTTTTTGGGTGTAATAAAGCGTACTAATGCTTCCATTCCGGTTAGCTTGCCTGTGCGGATATTCATTTTTGGTTGGTAGTACACTTCAAAATGATCTTCTTTTAAACCAAAGCGCATAAGGTTTTCTATTTGTAGCCGTTTAACGGCTTGGCGGTTCATCGTGTCGTTAAAAAATAAGTAGCTGTTACCTTTCTTTTTAGCATGATACATCGCGGTATCTGCATTTTTTAAAAGCAGTTCAGGCGTATTACCGTCTTCTGGAAATAATACAATGCCTACACTTGAGGTGATTGCCAGTTCGTGGCCAGCCATTTTAAATGGTGTAGCAATGGCTGCTAAAAACTGTTTTGCCATACGTGTAATTACATGTATGTCGTTAGTGTCAGACATTACCAGAGCAAACTCATCGCCGCCTAAACGATAAAATACATCATTTTCGCGGGTTAGTTTATTTAAGCGCATTGCTAGTTTAGCTAATAAGCTGTCACCTAGTTGATGCCCTAACGAGTCATTTATTTTTTTAAAGTTATCTAAATCGAATACAAGCAAGGCGTGATGCGAGTTGAGCTTTACTAGCTTTTGCAAATCAGTAAAAAATAAATTTCGGTTAGGCAGACTAGTTGTGCGATCTCGATTCGATAAGTTATGTAACTGCGATTCGGCTTTTTTACGCTCTGTTAAATCTGAATAAACAACGACATAATTAGTTATTTGATTTTGATCGTTTTTAATTTCATCTATCGATATTTCTATAGGCAATAAAACACGCTCACTATTACGAAGCTTCACTTCTTGTTGGATATGTTCGCGCTCTTTTACTATTTCAATAATTCTGTTTGTGTAGCTTGGCTCATACCCAGATAGGTTGAAATCTTTTCCTAAGTATTGCTCGCGTACGCCACCAAACAAGGTTAAAAAACTCGGGTTTATATCAACCAGTTTAAAGTTTTTATCGTAAATTGCTAAGGCGTCAGTGAGTGATTCAACACATTTAGCAAAAAGGTTTAAGCGCTCTTCCGTTGATTTTAACTGTGATATATCGCGAACGGTACCTGTCATTCTAAGGGGTGATAAGTTGGCGTCTTTTTCAATTATTTTTCCGCGATCGAGTACCCAATGCCAACGACCAAATGTATCTTTGATTCGGTAGGTGGCTTCAAAAAAAGCAGACTGCTCTGCAAAGTGTACTTTTAACAAGTGCTCAACGTTATTAATATCGTGAGGGTGAATAAGGCCTTTGTTTGGCGGAAACCCCATTAAGGTAGTCGAATCCATTAAGTACTTATCGTTAATACGAATAACTTCGCCTGTTTTTATGTTCCAGTCCCAAAGTGTATCGCCGCTACCTTCTACAGTACTTTTAAGGCGTTTTTCCGAAAGACGGAGTTGACGGCGTGAGCGTCTAAGTTTGTGGATTACAAATAACAGGTAGGGCAAAGCAAGCGCTATAATGGCGCTTGCTAGTATAAGTATATTGTCGGAGTTGTAATTAAATGATGACTCAAAGGCAAAAAGCTCAAATGAGTAAGCAAGTACTACAAGCATGCTTAGTTTTATTATTATTTTTATCATTTTTTTATTACTTCTAATTTACAAATGATAATTTAAAACAAGCTAAACCTAGTGTCAAAGAGATTGAGAGTAAACGGGCATATTTTGAGATTTATTGACTTTTTCCGAGCTTAAAAGCTCATATCTTGGTCTATTATCATCAAATAGGCTTAGTGCATAAACTTTTAGTTCTTTTAGGGTTAGCGCATTTAAGG
Organism: Pseudoalteromonas sp. NZS71; assembly: GCF_015864715.1. Classification (NCBI taxonomy): domain Bacteria; kingdom Pseudomonadati; phylum Pseudomonadota; class Gammaproteobacteria; order Alteromonadales; family Pseudoalteromonadaceae; genus Pseudoalteromonas; species Pseudoalteromonas sp. NZS71. Next base: position 123,492 of record NZ_JADYWS010000010.1, read on the forward strand.
CATCTAAAAGTCGTTGTTGCATATGAAATTCATGATCTCTATTACCTATAGCAAGCCATAACCGTTGTGAGCGTAGGCGCAGGTTTTTATCTTTTTCTGCAATATGAGTACTAAGGCCGTGTTTTTGCTGTTGCCAATCGTTTTCATCAAGTGCATCAATGTTATCAAGGTAATTTTTAATAAAACGGTTATGTCGATGCAATAAAGTTTTTGCATCAAACTTAGGTGACTGCACATAAAATGCTATACCAGCACGCGTGTTAAATGGTGCATAACCTGCGCCTACTAAATAACCAAGTTGCTGTGTAGTTCGTAATTCATTAAAGTAATCTTGATTAATTAAATGATTTAACGCCATCATTTTTACTTTTTCGGCCACGCAATCCGTTTGCGCTTGATAGTAAATAACCATTGCATGGTCGTTACAAGGAAGCTCTAACTCGTAGCGAGTTACTTTTTTAATTTCAAAAAGAGGGCGTCTTAAATCTTCAATTATGGTTGCGTTTTTTAAGTGATTTGCGACCTTTTTTTGAAAGGCTATTGCATCACTTTGCTGCCAGTTACCATGTAAAAATGATTCAACATGTAGTGCTTTAAAAAAGTCTGTTCTGAACTCATTAAATTGCTGAAAACAGGTGTTTTTTAATGCCGATGCAAGCTCCCCAGGTTGTGGGTTCCAAGGCATTATTTTTGCGCCTAAAATGCTAAATAACTCACTGACTGGTTTGTTTTGGTTGCTATTGCGCCAATGCCTTACAAGCTGTTTTTTATATTCAGCAAAGCGTTTTGCACAGATCTCTACATTAAATAAAGCATCTATTAATTGATCAACAAGCTCTAACTGGCTAGATGAAAGCCCCGCGGTATGTAGAGTTAATCCACCTTGATGCGAGGTTAAGTGGTAGCTAAGTCCCGCAAGTTCTGCTGGATAAAATTGCTCGCCCACACTATCCATAAATAAATCTGTAAATAAGCGGGTGAGTGCCATATGTTTTACATCTTTTACGGCAAAATCAGAATCCATGGCCAAATAAAAATGGCCTTTAGCAACACGAAATGTGTTGTCTTGTTTAAACCAAAAGTCAAAACCGGGTTCTTTTACTAATAACTCGGGTTTTGTTTGTGGTTTTACGACATCAAATAACACCACTTCTTTTGTTAAATAAGGATTAGCTGTAGGTAGCAGCATTTCGCTCAACGGCTTATTTATCTCGCTAAGGGCATCAAGCCAACTAGGTGAAATATGTTCTACTTTATATGGTGTGTTGTACCATGCCGTTTTATGTTCAGGCTCTACATCTGGATGTATAAGTACGATGCGCATATTATGTGGCGTTAACCACTGCATGGCCATTTCGTGGGTCGCTTTTTTAAAGCCTTCCATTAAATAGTCGCCTTGCACGTAGTTTGCTTCATCGTAATGCTGCATATTAATGCTTAAATTACTGACCCAATCAATCAGGCGTGACTTTTCTTGGTTATCGAATGCTATTTGTAATAGATTTTTTTTATCTTGGTATAAGCGTGGCAATTTTTCGGTGTTATCGTTAATTAAGCAAATGTATTCAAACACCATTTCAATAATGTCTTCGAAGTATTCAATACCTTCATCGGTAAGCGCTAAGCTAATATTAAAATCTTTAAAGTTGCTGCCATTAATACCACCGCCAGCAGAAAGTGCATTGATCCAGCCTTGCTCTTTTAAAATAGAATAAAGAGAACCCGCGCCTTCATAGCCAAGTAAGTGGGCAATAAAACTTACTGTTTTATGGCGATAAAAGTCGTCAATATTAGGCATAGCAAAACTTATAATAAGTTTTTGCATATGCTTATGTGGCTCAATATGGAGTATTTTTCCTATGTCTTGTTTGCGATAAAGTGGCTCACTGATCTCTGGCTTTTTAAGGTTTTTGTTGCCGTTAATTGCGCCAAAGTAAGTTTGAGTCCAGCTTTGTAGTGTATCTAGTGTTTCGTTTGCGCAAATAACTAAAGTCATCCACTGAGCTTGGTACTGGCTATTAAAAAAGTCACGAAGCTCATCACTAATACATCGCTCTCTGTCAGCTAAGGTTTGTAGGTTTCCTACAGAAAATTTAGCAAATGGATGAGCAGGGTTTACCGTTTCTTTGTGGGCTTGATAAATACGGCGACCGTCGTCTTTTATTTTTAGTTTAAACTCGGCTTCAATTGCGTTGCGTTCTTTTTCTGTTTCGGCTGAATTTAAAAGTGGCGCAATAAAAAAACGGCTAAATTGGGTAAGCGCTTGTTCAAATTCTTGATTGTTAATATCAAAAAAGTAACAGGTATGCTCAGTGCCGGTCCACGCATTGGTGTTGCCGCCAGCTTGCGAAACAAAATTATTAAAACTGCCTGAATCTGGATATTGGTCAGTGCCTAAAAAAAGCATGTGCTCTAAAAAGTGTGCTAGGCCTTGCCTATCAAGAGGGTCGTCAAAATGTCCGGCGTTAACTGCCATTGATGCTGCCGCTTTTGTAGAATCTTTATCTTGCACTAATAGTACTTTTAGACCATTGTCCAGTGTAAAGGCGCGGTATGCTCTGTTATCATTGCGGCTGATATTCAAATGATGCTCCTGAAACTAAACGTTTACTTGTTAACAACAGATGATGGCTTCAGGAAAGCGAAGTACAGCTTAAAGATTTACCTGAATCTCATGAAAGAACTATTTTAGAAATAAATAGATTTATATTGTTAATATAGCTGACAAACGGGCAAACTGGCTACTGTTTTATATTCTTTAATCGGTTGATTTTTTATGAAAACAATCCTAATAATGCGCCACGGCGAAGCAACACCCATGCAGGCTGATGATGCAGGTAGAAATTTAACCCAAGCAGGGCACGATGAAGCTGAAAAAATGGGCCTTTGGCTCAGTAAAGCACATTACCCTGATGCACTGTTAGTTAGTCCTTACATTCGAGCACAGCAAACAGCTGCAGGTGTGGCTAAAAATAACGTATTTAAATTTAGCGAAACCACGTCTGATATAATTCCCGAAGGCAAACCTCAAATTGCTGCTGACTACATCGAAACACTTATTGCTACTCACCCCCAATGCAATACATGGCTTGTTGTATCACATATGCCTATTGTAAGTTATTTAGTGGACCAGTTAAGCCCTGGCAATATGCCCATTTTTAATACGGGTGCTGTTGCTGTTATTAGTTACGATGAGCAAACCCAGCGTAGTAGTTATTTAAGTATAAATGCCCCAGAAAACGTTTAAATATAAATAATTGAGTAAAGTAAAATGACAATAGAACGTTTACAAACAGGTGCGCGCATGAGCCGCATTGTAAAACATAACGGCACTGTGTATTTATGTGGGCAGGTATGCGCCGACGCACAAAAAGATATCAAAGAACAAACTCAAACTATGCTTGATAAAGTAGAGGCATTGCTTGATGAAGCGGGAAGTTCAAAAGAACATATGCTTAGCGCGACTATTTATGTAAAGAGCATGGAATACTTTGCTGATATGAATGCAGTATGGGATGCGTGGGTAACCGAGGGTTATGCACCAGCACGTGCCTGCGTAGAAGCTAAAATGGCACGTGATGCACTGCTTGTTGAAATTTCAGTCGTTGCAGCTTTAAAAGAATAACAGCTTTAATGACTTGCTCCCCCGTTGTACTCATCACTGGCTCTAGTCGAGGTATTGGCGCAGCTACCGCATTATATTTTGCAAAGCACGGTTATAATGTTTGCATTAATTATAAAGCAGATTTAGCTAGTGCAATATTGGTGGCAGAAAAAGTAAAGCAATTAGGCGTTGAGGCTGAAGTAATTCAAGGTGACGTGTCACTAGAGGCTGACGTTTTAGCTTTATTTATGCATATAGATAAAGTCTTTGGTCAACTTGATGTACTAATAAATAACGCCGGTATTTTAAAACCACAAATGCCTTTGTTAGAAATGAGTGCTGAGCGCATAAACGAAGTTTTGACTACAAATATTACCAGTGCTTTTTTATGTAGCCGTGAGGCAATAAAGCGAATGGGAAATAGCGGTAGTATTGTTAATGTTTCATCGGGGGCCGCTAAAACGGGCTCTCCTAATGAGTACATTGATTATGCAGCATCTAAAGGTGCAATGGACACATTTACTATTGGCTTGGCAAAAGAGGTGGCAAGTAAAGGTATTAGAGTTAACTCGGTTAGACCTGGGCTTATTTACACTGATATGCATAGCGATGGCGGCGAAAAAAATCGAGTCGATCGTCTTAAAAGTAAATTACCCCTTGGCAGAGGCGGTACACCCGAGGAAGTTGCTGCAGCAATTTACTTTTTAGCTTCAGAGCACGCTTCTTTTACAACGGGTAGCTTTGTTGATGTAGCCGGCGGTTTGTAAGCTAAAGTAATAAAGCTAGCCAAAACGTAAAGCTAATAACACTTAAGATAGTAGAAAGTACGACAGCCCCAGCAAGAGTAGCTTCATGCTGCTTTATTTGACTCGCAATAAGATAAGCATTTACGCCAACAGGGGACGCACTTAAAAGTACTAATACATTGAGTATTTGCGTGTCTAGTTTAAATACATAAGTGCCTACCAATAAAACTAGCGCAGGCAATAAAAATATTTTTAAAATTGATGCTATTAACGCGGGTTGCCAATTTGCTGCTATTTTATAAAAAGCTAAATTTGCACCAAGTACAAATAGCGCACAGGCAATTGCTGGTTTAGCTAATAGCTCCAAACTATTTGCTAAGTCGGTGAACAGTGTTACTCCTAATATGTTTAATATAAGCCCGCACCCAATACTCAGTACTATTGGATTTAACACCATACTTTTCCCAAAATGCGACCACGAAAATTTATCGCTACTGCCTTTAGCGCCTATTAAAAAAGTAAGTGCAAATAACAATGTGCTATGAAAAGTAATGATCATAAACGCAATGGCTATCATCTCTTTGCCAAGCGATGCAATAACAATAGGAATACCCACTAACACCATATTTGAATAGCTAGAAGCAAGTCCAAAGACGCCGTGTTGTTGGTAATTTTTTAAATACTTTTTATTTAAATAAAAGCGATCAATTAAAATACCCACCCCAAACACGCTCAGAACGGGTATGTAAAAACTCAAAAATGCAAAAAGGCTAATGCTTTGCTGTAAGTTAATTTGCGACATATTTAACAATAAAAAAGCAGGCAAACTAATATAAAAAGTAAATTTACTTAAGCCTGCAATATGCTGCTTTTCGAAAAATTTTAATCGGCAACAGCTATAACCAAACGCAACAATAAAAATGAGTGGAAAAATAATCGAAAAAATATGCACGAAGTTACATCCTAGTAATAGCTAAAGTTAGCGTCTAAATTCATCACTTTGCGGTAAATTAATTAGTATGAGTACAGCGCCTCTACCACCATATTCGAGAGGGGCTTGGTGCATCGCTATTACGTCAGGGTGCTGTACTAAGTACTGAGGCACTTTGTGCTTTAGTACGCCGCCGCCAATACCGTGCACTACACATGCACAATAGTAATGCTGCTTTTTACATTCGTGAATGAGTCCAGCGAGTTCATCTTTAGCAAGTTCTTTATTTAAGCCATGTAAATCTAGCGTCAAATCGGGTGCAAAGTCACCACGGCGAAGCTGTTTAGCTAGGAAGGTATCTTGGCCTGGTTTTACATATTTAACCGTGCCGTGGGTGTCTATATCGGGAATATAAACGTCTGAGAAGAAAAATTCAGATTGAGCCTGCTTTTTTTGCTGGGCAAATTGCTTAGCTTGTGACACCTTAGGCTTTGTATCAAAACGATGAGTATCTTGTTTAAATACTTTGGCGCCTGTGATCGTTTGACGAAATAAGCTTATGTCGTCATTGCTTAGGGACGAATGTGATGGAGTGTCTTTTTTCATAACTATTACCTAAACAAAAAAACGTAAAAACGCAGCGCAAAAGGCGGTACAATACTTAAATGAGAGGCAATTGTAATTTGCCCAGCGCAGATAGGCAATGCAATCGTCTTAAAGACTCAAAACAGTCAGTAAGCTAATACAGGTAAAAATATATGAGCGATTTACAAATAGAAGAAGCAACACTCGAAGAAGCCGTTGCAGAACTGTCAACTTTACATGACTGGTTACGTTGGACTACAAGCCAATTTGCAAGTAGTAGTATATTTTTTGGACACGGTACAGATAACGCATGGGATGAAGCTGTAAGCTTATTACTGCCTGCGCTTAGCTTGCCTGTTGATGCGCCAAAAGAATTAATGCACGCGCGTTTAACAAGCACAGAAAAAAACCGACTTGCGGGTCTTATTGCAGAACGTATTAACGACTGCACACCAGTACCTTACTTAACAAACATTGCATGGTTTGCGGGTATGCCATTTTATGTGGATGAACGTGTACTTATACCTCGCTCACCGTTTGCTGAGCTTATCAGCAACCGCTTTACACCCTGGCTTGAAGAGCCACAATCGGTTAACCGCATATTAGATTTATGTACGGGGTCGGGTTGTATAGCAATTGCACTTGCTCAAGCTTTTGAGGAAGCACAAGTTGATGCGGTAGATATATCGTATGAAGCGCTTGAAGTGACAGACATTAACATTAACGATTACATGTTAAGTGATCGTGTGTTACCCATTCAGTCTGATGTATTTAGCGGTGTACCAGGTCAAAAATACGACCTAATAGTTGCAAACCCACCGTATGTTGATGCAGAAGATATGGCTGACCTGCCACGTGAGTTTCATCATGAACCAGAGCTTGGGCTTGCATCAGGCCACGATGGTTTAGATGTAACCCGTACTATTTTAAGTGAAGCGAGTGAACACCTAACTGATAACGGTTTGTTATTTGTAGAAGTTGGTAACTCTATGGTACATATGGATGCACTTTATCCGGGCGCGCCGTTTGAATGGATTGAATTTGAACAAGGCGGCTTAGGTGTATTTGTAATTAGCAAAAAGCAGCTAGATGAGTATTTTGCAAAATAAGTAAAAAATGAATAGCCAAGCCGTGTGCTTGGCTATTGGTAGTCATTAGGAATGAGGAAAGTTAATGGCAGGTAATAGCATTGGACAGTTATTTAAAGTGTCCACCTTTGGTGAGAGCCACGGCGTTGCATTAGGCGGCGTTGTTGATGGTACTCCCGCAGGTCTTGAAATCACAGAGGCCGACTTACAAATTGATTTAGATCGCCGAAAACCAGGCCAAAGCCGTTATACAACGCAGCGCCGTGAAAGCGATCAAATAAAAATATTAGCAGGCGTTTTTGAAGGTAAAACCACAGGTACCAGCATTGGTTTATTGATTGAAAATACCGATCAACGCTCGCAAGATTACGGCAAAATTAAAGATGTATTTCGCCCAGGTCATGGCGATTACACGTATTGGCATAAGTACGGCTTGCGCGACTATCGCGGTGGCGGTCGTTCATCTGCACGCGAAACCGCAATACGCGTAGCGGCAGGTGCTATTGCTAAAAAATACTTAAAGCAATTTCATGGTATTGAAGTTAAAGCATGTTTAAGTCAGCTTGGCCCTATTAAGGCGGAAATGTTTGACTGGGACGAAGTTGAAAATAACTTATTCTTCTTCCCTGATGCAAGTAAGCTTGAAGCGCTTGACGAATATATGCGTGACCTTAAAAAGCAAGGTGACTCAGTTGGCGCTAAAGTAAAAGTAGTGGCAAGCAATGTACCTGTTGGTCTTGGTGAGCCAGTATTTGACCGCCTTGATGCCGAACTTGCACACTCATTAATGAGTATTAATGCAGTTAAAGGCGTTGAAATTGGTGATGGCTTTGACGTAGTTGAGCAAAAAGGCTCTGAGCATCGCGACGAGCTAACCCCTGAAGGTTTTACATCAAACCATGCGGGTGGCGTACTTGCCGGTATTTCGACAGGGCAAGACATTATTGCTTCTATTGCGCTAAAACCAACGTCGAGTATTACCATCCCAGGTAACAGCATTAATACAAGCAACGAAGCGGTAGAGATGATCACCAAAGGTCGTCACGATCCGTGTGTGGGTATTCGTGCAATCCCGATTGCGGAGGCAATGATGGCTATTACCTTAATGGACCACTTACTGCGTCAACGCGGACAAAATCCGCATGTAAATCATCAGCACGGGCCAATTAACGGCTCTGTGTAAGTATTTATAATTATAAAAAAACGCGGATTACCGCGTTTTTTTATGTCTGTAATTTAGTTTAAAGCCTTTCAGGAGTTGTTCAAGTAGGCCCTATATACTGCAAGAAGGAGGGTAGTAATCATGAACGATAATATTAATGAACACTCACAAATAAAAGCCCAAGCTGCAATAGCCCGCTTAGAGCGATTCAGTAAGTTAACTGATAGCAGCATTGGCATTCCTTTTACTAAATTTAATATAGGTTTGGAGGCTGTGATTGGTTTAATTCCCGTTATAGGTGATGCCGCAGGGCTAATTTTATCAAGTTATGTGCTGATAGAAGCGCAGCGTTTAGGTGTGAGTAAACGTATAAAGACTAAGATGATTATCAATATGCTCATAGACTTTGTGGGCGGTTTAGTGCCATTTTTTGGTGATATTTTTGATGCCTTTTTTAAAGCTAACACGCGTAATACACAACTATTAAAAAAGCATTTAAACAAGCAGTTAAGTGAGTAATTAATAGCTTTAAGTAACAGTTAGCAAAGAGACTTTAAACAAAATGTTGTTGGTTGTTAAATCACCTAGTAAGGTAGGAGCGTCTATTCACTTTGGTATCTACAATATGCAATTATTTATCGGTAATAAAAACTACTCTAGCTGGTCATTACGCGCATGGTATTTAATGAGTAAATTTGATGTTGAGTTTAGTGAAACCCAGCTGGTACTCGACACCCCCGACTTTTACAATGAACTAAAAAAGACCTTTGCTGTGCAAAAAGTTCCAGCGTTAATTGATGGCGATTTACAGGTATGGGATTCACTAGCAATTTGTGAATATATTAACGATGCTTACTTATCGGGCGCTGCATGGCCAAAATATATTACCCAAAGAGCTAAAGCGCGTGCGCTAAGCGCTGAAATGCATTCAGGCTTTATGGCGCTGCGCAGCGAAATGCCAATGAATATAAGAACTACCCGTAAAGTAGACCTATCGAGCGAAGCACTAAAAGACATAGCCCGTATAGACGAGATATTTGCACAGCAACAAGATGTGTTTCCAAATGAGTGGTTTTTTGGTGACTTTAGTATTGCTGATGCCATGTATGTGCCTGTTGTACTGCGCTTAAAAACCTATCAAATTACGTTATCGCCAGAGGCGCAGCAATATTGTGACTTTGTTATGCGCTGCCCAGTATTGCAAGGATGGATCACTCAGGCATTAACCGAGACCGATATTGTAGAGTGTGATGAAGCAGGAACGCCTGTATAATTATTGTTTTCTTATATGGCATGTTTTATGCCTTAAAATCATAAGTTTAAACTAGGCAGCTCATGTATCTAAATCACCCAAGGTATGGCAATACACCAATAACTACCAATACCCCAGTGACAATAGAGGCGATAGAGAATGCGCACTGGCGTTACTCGAGCCTTAAATACTTCCCTAATACGGTAATATTGGCTGATATAAAAAAGCAAAACTATGCCATTTATCCTCGGGCACTTTATGTTGATATTGAAGAGAAGTGCGGGACTTGCTCTAAGGCATTTATTTTTTTTGCTCAAGAGCAGCAATATTGGTTTGAAACATTAAGATTTTGGGTCGATTCACACTGTACTCATTGCTTTGAATGCCGTAGACATGCCAGATATATACTAATTCTACGTAAACGGTACGATATGTTAACTAGCTTAGCCAATAAAACCTCAGGTGAAAAAACACAGTGTAAAGAACTTGGTAATACTCTTTACTGTTTAGGTATTATTAAAAATATCAATAAAGTGAAAGATTAGTCCGCTTATATTTTACTATCACGCCTTATTTTTACTTTAGTTGTAAAAGCCCGTACAATTCGTCTCGTTTTTAATGCGCAAAATAGCGCTATAACCGAGACTAATTAGCCTAATTTTATGCATCAAATAGCTGATCTAATTTCAATTTTTGAGCGCACTTTTTATCAAAATTATAATACCCGATTGATAAAAGGCGATTGCGAACCTATTTATATTCCAGCTAATAATACAACGCCTTTTCATCAGGTTGTATTCGCTCATGGTTTTTATGCGAGTGCACTGCATGAAATTGCGCATTGGCTAGTAGCAGGCGATGCACGTCGTTTATTAGAAGATTATGGTTATTGGTATTGCCCCGATGGGCGCGACAAACAAAAACAAGCTGAGTTTGAAAGCGTAGAAGTAAAGCCTCAAGCTATAGAGTGGTTATTAAGCACTGCAGCAGGGTTTACTTTTAATGTGTCGGTGGATAACTTAAACGGCGAGCAAACATGTCGGTTTGATTTTCAGCAGCGAGTACATGCACGTGTATTATCGTTAATCGAAAATGGCTTTAACTCTCGTACAGAGTCACTTTTAAAAGCACTCTCTGATTTTTATAATACACAGTGGCCATTAACAGCGCAGCAATTTAATTGGCAACATCCGAAGGAGCTTTGTAATGGCGTTTAAATTAGGTTTAATTGTAAACCCAGTAGCGGGTTTAGGCGGAACAGTTGCTTTAAAAGGTAGTGATGGCGCACACACAGCCGCTAAAGCAATCGAATTAGGTGCAGAACCCAAAGCAAATAGCCGCACAAAAGCAGCGCTTGAAGTGCTATTGCCTTATAAAGAGCGCTTAACCATTTACACCGTTAACGGTGACATGGGTGAGCAAACAGCAAAAGCCTTGGGCTTTAATGTAGAGGTTGTATATAACTCTGAAGTAATAACAACCCCAGATGACACAGAACAAGCAGCAAAAGTACTTAAAGACTTTGGTGTTGATTTAGTTTTATTTGCTGGAGGCGATGGTACAGCGCGTAATATTTGCCATGCAATCGAAGATACCATTCCTGTACTTGGTATTCCTGCAGGCTGTAAAATTCATTCTGGTGTATACGCCATTACACCCAAAGCAGCAGGGCGCGTAGTCGAAATGCTGGTTAAAGGTGAGTTAGTTACCTTAGCTGACGCAGATGTAATGGATATAGATGAAGATGCCTTTAGACAAGGCACAGTAAAAGCAAAGCGCTACGGCGAAATGCAAACACCTAGCGAAGTACGCTATATGCAAGCGGTTAAAAATGGCGGCAAAGAAACCGACGAACTCGTACTTGCCGACATTGCTGCGCATGTTGTATCGCAAATGGATGAAGACACATTTTATATAATGGGTAGCGGCTCAACCGTTGAGGCCATAATGGAAGAAATGGGACTTGAGAATACGTTGCTTGGCGTTGATTTAATAAAAGATCAAACCTTAGTTGCTCAAGATTTAACGGCGAAGCAATTACTTGAGCTTACACATGATCAAAGTACTAAGTTAGTCATTACGCTCATTGGCGGGCAAGGGCATATATTTGGCCGTGGTAATCAGCAATTGAGCCCTGCGCTTATACGTGCAATTGGCAAAGAAAACATTATTGTAGTAGCAACAAAAACAAAACTACAAGCGCTTAATAGCCGCCCCCTTATTTGTGACACCGGCGATGGCGAATTAGATGATGAATTAACGGGTTATATTAAAGTAACCACCGGATTTAACGACCATATTATGTATGCAGTAGGGCACCAAAACCTTGAAAATACAGGTGCTTTGCAAAACCAGGAGATTAATAAATGAGTTTAGTGAACTATATCGATGCAGCCCAGCAGTACTTCGATGATTTAGTAATAAAAGCAACTGACGATGAGTTATTTGCAGGCGGCTATTTACGAGGTCATTTTGATCTTGCAGTTGGTTATGCCGAAGTAGAAAAGCTGACAATCAGTATAGATGAGCTAAACGAAACTGTAGAGCAGAGCTTAGTTAAAGCGTATCGTAATGGTGAGCTTAACGAAGAGGACAAGACATTAGTTGCACGCTTGTGGGAAGAAGTTAAAGCCCTCGCTTAAAAGTAAGTGATACAAAAAACACGATTTGTTTATCACTATCGTGTTTTTTTGTGTCCAAAACTTTTAAAGCAGATTTTTATGTTAATTTACTGTTTTGTTTTTATGCGATATTGTTACTAAAATAAATTTTAGGAACAATAAAAATGAATAATAATCACGACGCTTTACCTTCAGGGGTTGTTGCGCGTTTTTTAAATTTTGTTGAGCGGGTTGGCAATAAGCTTCCAGATCCAGCCGTAATATTTCTGTTTGCAATGTTATTAATTTGGTTTTTGTCGTGGTGGTTTTCAGGTGTAAGCTTTGATGCAATAGATCCACGTACCGGTGAAGCGATTATTATTAATAATATGCTGGCAAGTGATTCGCTCGCTACCTTTTTATCCTCTATGGTAAAAACCTTTACCGGCTTCGCTCCCTTAGGTGTCGTTTTAGTAGCTATGTTAGGTGTAGGTGTTGCTGAGCATTCGGGCTTTATTAATACTGGCCTTAAGTTAATGCTTAAAGTTACTCCTAAAAAGCTATTAACGCCTTCAATCATCTTAGTGGCCATTGTGAGCCATACCGCTACTGACGCAGGTTATGTATTAGTTATTCCACTTGCCGGTGTTATATTTTATGCTGCAGGACGCCATCCGCTTGCGGGTATTGCAGCGGCATTTGCAGGAGTCAGTGGTGGTTTTGGGGCTAACTTTATTCCATCAGGGATTGATCCATTACTACAAAGCTTTACCCAAAGTGCGGCGCAAATAATTAATCCTGCAATGACAATTAACCCGTTAAATAACTGGGCATTTGCTTCAGCATCTAGCTTATTTATTGTGGCATTGGGCTGGTACATCACCGATAAAATTATTGAACCACGTTTACAAAAAACAGCGGTTGATGGTGCGAAAGAGGATTTACCTGTATTTGAAGATGCACGTAGTGATGAAAAACGTGCCTTTTATATAGCCAGTACCGTGATGATTGCAGGGCTTGCGTTATTAGCATTTATCTCTGCTCCAGACGATTCTGCAATGCGCAGTAGTGACGGATCCCTTACTAATTTTAGCTCTCCTTTAATGCAATCTATTGTACCATTAATATTTTTACTTTTTTGGCTACCTGGCACTGTATATGGTTTTACGGTAGGTACCTTTAAAACTTCAAAAGATATGATTGATGCTATGAGTAAAGCGATGAGCGGCATGGCATATTATATCGTCATGGCGTTTTTCTGTTCGCTATTTATTGCTGCATTTAGTAAATCAAATTTAGGTGCATTACTCGCAATCGAAGGTGCGCAGTTATTAAAGGCAATGGAATTGCCAAGTGCAGTAACGGTTGTGGGCATTATCTTTTTAACTGGCTTTGTTAACTTGTTTGTAGGTTCAAGTTCAGCAAAATGGGCGTTACTTGGCCCTATTTTTGTACCGATGTTAATGCAACTTGGCATTTCGCCAGACTTAACTCAAGCCGCTTATCGTGTAGGTGACTCAAGTTCTAATATTATTACACCGTTAATGCCATACTTCCCATTAGTGGTGGTGTACTGTCAAAAGTATGTGAAAGGCACAGGTATAGGTACTTTAATTGCTATTATGCTACCGTACTCAATCGCCTTTATGATTGGCTGGAGTATCTTTTTATTAGGTTACTGGGCACTTGGTATTCCACTAGGGCTTGATGCTAGCTACGTTTACCCAGCTTTGCCTTAATAAAGTATAAATATTAAGAGCTTATATTAGCCTTGCCACGAAAATGACAGGGCTTTTTTATAAGCTTTAACTTTGTAAGCCAATGATGGCTATCTTTCTAGCCCTCTGACAATATAACCAAAATAGCTAGCTTCACCGATTACATAAACATAGTGCCCTTTACTATTGATAATGGATGATTTCTCTTCATACCACCGAAGCTCGTGTATTTGCTTAGTTTTAGGATCTAAAAAAGATAAACGTGTACAACTATTTTCATAATCACTGCCGCACTCTTCAACGTCTGTCAGGATATATTCTTTATACCAATAATCACTTTCAGTGAAATAAGCAAACAGCTTTATTGGAAGGGCTAAATAGATATAAAATATTGCGTATATTAAAAATGGAGCTGCCAAATAGCCTAAAATAAATGAAGCTAGGTTCTTTATTCCTGAAATATTATGCTTAAATGATTCTCTATATTTACTGCATTGCTTATATTTTTTGAATACAAGCATATTCAAATAGATAAATAGTGCACCTGAAATAATAGGGATAATCCAAAAAATAGTAATGTCATATTTTTTATTTGCAATAAATGGAGGGTCTGTAAAGTCTATTACAATTGGAATAGCCATGAATAAAATAAGAGGGCTTAGTAGCGCTATGATTGGTAGGTATTCATATAATTTTTTCATATCAGTGATCCTTACTGTCAAAAATATTATTTTTTTACAAAGCCTGGCGCATTATTTAGTAAAGGTTGATGACTAGCTTGGTAGTCTGCATAAAAAATGACTGCTTCATCCTCAGCTAGTGAGTTAACAACAGTTGAGTACCAATCTATGTATTGAAGTTGCTCTTTTGTAGGAGAATATTTTTCAAGTTTGAAGTAGTTAATAAAGTCATTGCATAAATCTTTAGTTGTATTCTTCTCAGACCATGTCAGTTTGCTGCTAGAGTTGATGCTACCATAAGTAATTAGATCGTTAGTTGGCCACTTCCCATCTTTAGTGTGACCAATTATATAGCGCCAATCACAACCGCTGGGCGATAATCCAGCATATAGGTATATGTGAAAAAAACCTTTATTATGAAGTAGGGCTACCATTCGGGTTATTTGGCTTGTTAAAAGTTTCATTTATTTACATCTCTCCCTGAAAGTAATACAGCTGCTTATTCCTATTACGGCAGCCATTTTAATAGCGAGCTTCTGAATTTTTCCTCTAACTAACCTGAACTCTGGTTAAGAGATTTATTATTCAGAGTTCAGGTTAACTAGTTTTCTCATGTTACAGACACAAAAAAACCTTGTCACTTTCGTGGCAAGGTTTTTTTATTAAAGAGTCGTTGCTTATTTAGCTGTGAAGCTTACTGGGCGACGTTCTTTACGAGGGCCAGTACGCTTATCACCGCGTTGGCTATCGTCTTTATCTTTACTAAAGGTGCGCTTTTTGTCACCAGCTGGACGCTCAGAGCGTTCTGCACGTGGCTCAGCAGGGCCTTGATCTTGTGTAATTGTTAAGCCCATAGGACGTTTACAAATAAACACTTTTTGGAAATGATCAAGTACATCTTTAGGCATGTTTTGCGGCAATTGAACCGTACTGTGATTGTCGTGTAAACGAATATCACCAATAAACTTGCTTGAGATGTCAGCTTCGTTAGCGATAGCGCCAACAATGTTCTTAACCTGAACACCGTGTTCACGACCTACTTCGATACGGTAAGTATCCATAGGGCCTGCATCACGGCTGTTACGTTCGCGAGGTTTACGCTCAGCGCGTTCACCACCACGTTCGCCGCCACGTTCGTTACGACGTCCACGGTCACCACCGCGATCATTGCGGTCGTTACTACGTGGGTTGCGATCGTTACGCTCGTTACGTTCACGAGGTTGAATCTTAACTTCTTCAACTTTAATTGGAGACTGTTGCTGTGCTAAACACAGTAACGCACCCGCTAAGCTTTCAAGAGGAAGTTCAAGTTTTTCAGCCATATTAGTAGCTATCTCGTTAAAGAATGTAATATCTTTGTTTTCAAGCGCAATAGTTAATTTTGCTTGTAACGCTTCAATACGTTTTTCTTCAACGATTTTTGCAGTTGGTAATTCAACTTGTGCAATTTCAGACTTCGTATGACGAATGATATTTTTAAGTAAATAACGTTCGTTATGTTTTACGAATAAGATTGCTTTACCAGTACGACCAGCACGACCTGTACGGCCGATACGGTGAACGTAGGCTTCAGAATCTTGTGGGATATCGTAGTTGATAACTAAGCTTAAGCGGTCAACATCTAGACCACGAGCAGCAACGTCTGTTGCAATAACAACATTTAGCATGCCGCTTTTTAAGCGTTCTACAGTGCGTTCACGTGCTTGCTGGTTCATATCACCATTAAGTGGAGCAGCAGAGAAACCTTCGCGCTCTAATAACTCAGCAAGTTGTACTGTATCGTTACGCGTACGTACGAAAACAATAGCACCTTCATACTGTTCAGCTTCTAAGAAGCGAACAATAGCTTTATTTTTATGTACGCTTGCATTCCAAAACACTTGCTCAACAGATGATACTGTAGAGTTACGCGCAGAAATATGAACCTGTTCAGGATTGTTCATATACTTGCTGCTGATGTTTTGAATTTGCTTAGGCATAGTCGCAGAGAAAAGACATGTTTGCTTTTCGCGCGGTGTTTTTTCCATGATGCTTTCTACATCATCGATAAAGCCCATACGTAACATTTCATCGGCTTCATCAAGTACAAGTGCTTGTAGAGCATCAAACTTGATAGTGCCACGGTTAATGTGATCGATTAAACGACCTGGAGTTGCAACAATAACCTGAGCGCCACGACGAAGTGCGCTTAATTGGATACTGTAGCTTTGGCCACCATATAGTGCCAATACTTCAATACCACGAACATGTTTAGCATATTGTTCGAATGCCTCAGCAACTTGGATCGCAAGCTCACGTGTTGGTGTGAGTACAAGGATCTGTGGCTGTTTCACAGACGGGTCAATATTATTTAGTAATGGCAGTGCAAATGCTGCGGTTTTACCTGTACCCGTTTGAGCTAGTCCCAGTACGTCCTTTCTTTCTAGCAATAACGGTATACATTGAGCTTGGATTTCAGATGGTGTCTTGTAACCCAACTCTTCAACTGCCTTCAAAATTGCAGGAGAAAGATTTAGAGATTCAAACGTGACTGGTTCTGACATTAATACGCCTCAACGAATTTAAAGAGGCGCGCATTATATAGGATTCGCGAGGCAAATGCTTGTATAAATTGAAACTAATTTGTATGTGTTTGATGTTGGTCGAAATTTAACCAGCTCAATGTAGGGTTTATTAAACTGGTTAACATATTTAATACAAAGCTTATTTATACAAGCCTAGGTTTTCTTTTGCGTAAGCTTCAAATTCTGTAAATCCACCAATGTGATTTTGGTCTACAAAAATTTGTGGAACAGTAGGGCAAGGCTTACCCGCTGACTTTTCAAGGTCGGCTTTACTTATACCTTCTTTAATTATGTCGATGTAACGAAATTTAAAGTCATCACGTTCGTTTGATAATTGCTCAGCAACATCTTTCGCACGAACACAAAATGGACAACCTTCACGGCCAAAAATTACGGTTAACATAGCTTTCTCCTCAATTTGATTAATATCAGTTTAAATGAATGGAAAATTATTTAAAGAGAAAAAAATCGATTGCACCATTCTAATAAAAGCATAAATCATATTATGCATAGCAATATGATTTGCAAAATGCGAATGAAAAACCAGAGCCCTGTTTGTCTAATACTTAAGTCTATGAATGCAAGTGTGTTTACAAGAATTAATTTATGGCACATAACTTGATGATATAGAGCTATACATTGGGTTAACGAGAATGCTTTATGAATATTAATAGTCACGTTTTAGAAATTATCCAAGGAGTAATAGGTAAATATTGTGAAACCCAAAGTCAAAAATTCTCTATTACCTTAATCAATAAGTTGCAATGTAACTACGTCTGTTTGCAAATTCCGCCAGAGCAAATGATTGCACAATGCGAGGCGTTTCTTACTCCGGCGCTAGCAGCAGTAAAGCAGTGCTTTTTACTTAACCTCGAAGCAAATATTCAGGGAGTTAGTATTCACTATCAGATTGATGATTCTGAACAAGTAAACACGTTGGATTTTCACGGGCTCTTAGCAACTAAAGAGTCTGTTAGTTTAGCGCTTGATGTTAGACAAAATGTAGACGTTTTAACTGATTGCGAAGCGTTACTCAAAAGCTGTTTAAAAATGTCAGCTAATACTCACGATCGTTTTGGTTTAAATTTTAAATTATTTAATAGCACGCTTAGAGAGTCTGCACAGCTAGAGGATTTACGCCATCTTAGTGGTAACGCATTAATTGATAAATTAAATAGTGACAGCTTAAATACACACATAAAGTTGTGCTCTATTAACGACATTTACGAGCTGAGCCAAGCTCATAAACTATCTAAAAAAATATTAGGCTGGCCATTTTTTGATACCGACTTAATTACTATTTTAACAACATTTCACACACAAACACGTTTATCGGTATTAGTAGCAGACGACAGCTTACCGAGCCAAATTGCTACAAAAGTAATGCTTGAAATGCTGGGCTGCTTAGTAACGTGTGCAGAAAATGGTGCCAGTGCATTAACACTTGCTCAAAATGAACCATTTGACTTGCTACTTTTAGATGAGCGTATGCCAGGAATGTTTGGTAGCGATGTGGCGCAGCAATTAGTTAGGCAAAATACACCTAATAACAATACTCCTAAAGTTATTTTAACGGGGTTAACAGGCGATGAGCAAATAGCTGAGTTGTTTGATAAAGGAATTACTCACTATTTACAGAAGCCAGTGACAAAAGCGGTACTTGAGAAATTTATTAAACCTTGGCAGTTAGCCTCTTAAATTGATTAATAAGGAGAGAGTTATGGATGATTTCTCTAAGACAGCACCTATTTTAATTGGTTTTCAAAACAATTACTTTTTGCCAAAAGGTATTTTGTATGACGAGGTTGAAGAGTCATCAAGAATTACTGGCGTGGGGGAAAATACACTCTATTTATTGACCTTCTGGGCAGAGCAATTTGCTTTAGTTATTAATACACCCATTCACTTTACGCAAAACTATAGCGAGCTTAAAAATCCGATTGGTATATTAAAAGTCATTGCGGTGGGGGCATTTAAAGCGGGTTCGTACGGTGCTCAAACCATTAAGCAGCTAGACCTTTTTAGTAATATTATAGAGGTGGTATTTGGGAAAAGAAGTTTAAATGCTTTTACACATATAGATTTAGCCGAAAACATCAAAAAACATGGGGCCACTAATATAATTTTAGCGGGTACTGTGTCTTCTATCTGTATTGATTCAACTGTGCGCACTGCTGTTGCACGTGGTTCTAATGCCACTATTTTAAGTGACTGCACACCGAGACGCACTCCTTTTGAACAAGCATTCTACTGTGAAAAGGTTTCCCTTCTTTATGCACGAGTTTGTGAGAGTAATACTTTTATAAAGTATTGGAGAGATCATGAATAATAATGATGAGCTACAAGTTCAAATCCAATATGCACTAGTTGAAAAACTTTCCAATAGTAATCGACGTCAAGCAAAGCTATTAGCTATTTTAGATGAGTGTATTTTTGAGTGTGATAAACATTTGAATTTTACTTATATTAATGAAGCTTGGGAGAAGAAGTTAGGTTACTCAACCGATTCATTAATTGGCTCCAATATTACTAAGTTAATGAATTGCGATGATATTATGCATTTTGTCGCATACAGCTGTTGTTTACTAGAAGGGAAGCAGGCTCCCAGTGTAGAAATACAAATTAAAAGCAGCATCGGGCTCATGAACTGGTTTGAGTTAAGGTTAGTTTATGATGAAAAAAGCGGCTTTATAGGCTCGTTCTATGACATTCAACGTCATAAAGATTCTCAATTATTGCTCACACAACAACAAAAATATGTAAAACGCTTATCGCTTGTTGCAAGCCATACAAATAACTTAGTAATAATTACAGATAAATTTGGCGTAATTGAGTGGGTTAACAATAGTTTTGAAGTACTTACAGGTTACACCTGTGATGAGGTTATAGGCACTAGCCCAGGTCAATTACTGCAAGGGCCAAAAACATGTGAAAAAAGTCGTAAGGTTATGTCTCACGCTGTAAAAAATGGGCTTCCTTTTCAAGTTGAAACCACAAATTACGATAAAAATGGTAACGTTTATTGGGTTGCTATTGATGCAAATCCAGTGCGAGATGATGAAGGTAAAGTAAAGCATTTTATCGCTATAGAAACTAATATTACGCAGCGAGTTAAAGCTGAACAAGCAATGGCAGAGATAGAATATAACTACCACTCTGTCGTCGATAATATTCCTGATATTGTTTTACGCCTTGATACATTTGGCAATTTATTATTTATAAATCAAGCATGGCAACGCGTCTTACACAGCAGTGTAGATGAGAGTCTTGGCTTACCTATAATTAAGTTTATAGCAAAAGAAGATGTAGAAAAAATTAGTAGCACTTTGCTTGATTATAAACAAGGTAAGCGTGATATACGTCGCTTTGATATACGTTTGATTAATGCACAAGGCATAAATAATTGGGTTGAAATGACACTTACTCCCATTGTGGGTGGCTACGAAAGCGATTTGTTATCTATTGCCGCAACACTTGTTGATATACAAGAACGTATTGAAAGCGAGCAAATATTGCTTGAAGCTAAACATCAGGCAGAAACATTAGCTGAGTCTAAAAGCCGATTTATGGCAAATATTAGCCATGAAATTCGCACGCCATTAAATGCCGTTATTGGCTCTGCAGATATTTTGCATCATACCGGTTTAACTTCTGAGCAAATGCGTTACACACAAATGATTAAAACAAGCTCTGATGCATTACTGAGTGTATTGGATGATGTATTAACGTATTCGCGTTTTGAAGCACAAGCTATAACACTCGATAATCAGCCATTTAGTATTGATACGTGTATTGAAGAAGCAATAGATATAATTTCCCAAAGCGCTTTGCAAAAAGGGCTTGAGGTTGTTTTTGATTTTTATCCTGATGTCCCCGCTCAAGTAATTGGTGATCATGCACGTATAAGGCAAATAGCCATTAATTTATTAGCCAATGCGATTAAGTTTACTCAGCAAGGCGTAATAACGGTGACCGTTAGATGTACTTACATTGGAGCCAATAATTTAAATCTTCATTTATCAGTAAAAGACACTGGAATGGGAATCGCAAAAAATAAAATAGAAAGTATGTTTATGCCTTTTATTCAATCAGATAATTCAATTACCCGAAAACATGGTGGTAGTGGCTTAGGCCTTGCTATATGTAAGCAAATTTGTGATGTAGTAGGGGGAGATATTTCGGTTAACTCTGAGCTCAATAAAGGGAGTGAGTTTATCGTTAATTACCCGTTACAAATAGACACAACCGACTCAATATTGCGAGAGGGGTTTGCAGCACGAAGTAAAAAGCCAAGAGTATGGATTGTAGGACATAACCAAATTTTAAAAACCGCGTTGGAGCACACACTCACTCGGTTTTCTATCGCTTTTGAGCACTATGAAATATGCCCAGATATCCCTGAGTATGATAGTTTTCCTGATGCAATTGTATTAACTGATCCTCCAACGCTAGCCCAAACACGCGAGTGTATAAATACATATAACTCCCTTAATTCACCGTGTTTACTTATCCTAGACTTACTAGGTGAAAACTTATTACCGCAAAATCTTAACGACAGAGAGCTTAGGTTAAATGGCCCTTTTAAAGTATCGCATGTACCGCGAGCAATTAGTTTATTGGAAGAGCAGTTATTTCATTTAGATATTATATTTACTAATCGTGAACAAAAAGAAGCCTTAGAAAGCCCTTCAGGGTTAACTCAGTTGAATGGGACCAATGTATTGGTTGCTGAAGATAATACTAATAATCAAATAGTAATAAGGCAGTTTTTAGAGCAAAAAGGCTGTCGGGTACATATTGCTAGTGATGGGCAAGAGGCAATAACCAAGGCTAAAAACAATAAACTTGATATTATTTTTATGGATATCCAAATGCCAATACTCGATGGGATTTCTGCAACTAAAGCAATCAGAAAGTTAGGTATAGTCACCCCTATAATAGCGCTCACAGCAAATGCAATTCATGGTGATAAAGAGCGATTTATAGAAGCGGGGATGAATGATTACTTAGCTAAGCCAATTGTAAGTGAGACACTTTATTTATTGCTTGATAAATATGCCCCAGAGCAGGTTATTGAATCTAAACATTTAAAGCTCTCTCGTTTAGCGCAAGTGTGGGAAAAGCTGAGCTGAGCAATGAAGAACAATATAAAAAGTGGGTTTGTGTTGCATAAAACTTGATAAACGAAGAAATTAACCTAGTATTTTAGGAGTAAGTTAAATTTATTTTTTAGTATTTAATGAGTGTTTTTATTATGGTTTTTCAATTTGATTCGCAAATTGCAATTCAAAATAAAAATACAACGTTACGAATTATTTTTGGATTCTAAATTACATTTTTAATTTTTTTAATACTTTGATTTTGTTGTTTATTTTATCTTTCGTTTGTTTTTGTTTAGTTGGCACGGCTTTCGCAACATATTAAATATCAAATCAAGACGAATTTAGTTAAATTTTAAGGGGTGCAAAATGCAAACAAACACAAAAGCTAAACAACAGCCTAAAGGTAACAATTGGGTACTAACACCTGAAATTATGGTTTTGTCTATTTTGCTTGTTGCCACTTTAATAATAGGTATTACAGTTTTACGAGGTAGCGATTCGATTGAACCGTTGGCAGATATACAGCCAATTACTTTTACACAAGCTGATGTTGAAAACGCACAGTTGATGAGTAATACATTTGACTCGCAAAATACTAACTATGCACAACATGTAACTGCTCCTAAAAACGAAAATAATGACACTCTTTCAAACTAGAGACTTTTGCGCAGGTAACTATTTATAGTTGCCTGCGTTTTTTTATGTTCCTACCACCGTTTTAACTTTCTATCCCTCCCTATAAAATTAGCTATATGCTTTTAAATTTAGATTGTGCTTAACTTAGACAGAGTTTTATCAAAGCTTTCTCTTTTCTCACCTACAATTGCTAACACTAGCTTTAGTAGCAGCTATTAACTGGCTTATCTGTGCTTTATAGGCTCGATTAAGCGCTCATTTGCCAATTTAGGTGCATAGCAAACTGAATTGCAAAATGCGAATAAAGTGGGAGAACTAAAATCTTTTAACCTTCCAATTTAACCGCCTGAATCTATTGGTTTTTATTTCTATTTTTCCACATTTAAAATGGCCTGTAAATTGCTACTCATTATAATAAGTCACTAAGAGTGAAAAACGGAGCAAAATCATGAGTGCGTTTAAATACCTAGAATCGGAAAGCCCAGTCAATCTCGCAAGATGGCATGAGTTAGAAAGAATCATGTCTGATTCAATGCAAAATAATTATTTTAAAATGGTTTATCAACCGCTTGTATCATTAGGAACGGGAAAGTTGGTCGGCTTTGAGTCGCTAGTAAGGTGCCAATCACCGCGCTTTGGCATTGTTGGCCCTGATGAGTTTATCCCGCATGTAGAGCAATCGGGAATGATTTTAGAATTAGGTGACTGGATTTTTGAGCAATGTTTGTCTGATCTAAAACAGATGCGACATTTTGGTATGACAGATATTGCTGTTTCTTTAAATATTTCACCGGTACAAATTTTAGATGGTGATGTGTTTTCAAAAGTAATGGCTTTGCTAGAAAAGCACCAAATACCACCAGAGGCCATCAAAGTAGAACTAACGGAAACAGCGCTCATTCATAGTCCTGATAAAATAGCTAAGGCGTTTGAAAACTTCCATAAAGAAGGCGTAAAGGTGTGGATTGATGATTTTGGCACTGGGTACGCGTCTTTAGGTCTACTTCGTCAATTTGATATTGATGGTTTAAAAATTGATCGCAGTTTTGTAAGTGGTATTGCAACTAATAATGAAGACTTTACGTTATGTAGTGCAATTATTGCGATGGCTCAGCGATTGGGCTTACAAACTGTAGCAGAAGGCATTGAAGAGAATGAGCAATTACAAATATTAGAACAACTTGGTTGTGATATTGCTCAGGGGTACTTGCTCGATAAACCGCAAACATTAACAAAAAGTATTGATACCTGGGCTCTGTAATTGTTTATATTCATTTTGATTTGCAAAATGCAAAAAATAAATTACTCTTAAACTACAACTCTTACATTTTATTAGTGTACGAAGCTTTAACTTACACAAAGGTTATCTATGCCTATATCAGAGCAGTTTATCGATAAAAGTATTACTGAGCTAAACGTTTTAATTCAACTTGAAAAGGATGTTGGAATAAGCGTTTTAGCTCGATTAGTAAACTTATTTATCGATGAATTAGCTACTATGGCTAACCAATTAGATACGGCAATTAGTAATGCAGATATTATAAAAATTAGAGAAATAATGCATGTTTTGAAAAACTCGGCTGCTTTATATGGAGCCGCTCCTTTAGCTGCATTGGCAACACAGTTACACGATTCACCACCACCAACCACAGAAGAAAATTTGCACGCAGCGCTTGTTATTAAGCATAACTTGGATAAAACCCGAGATGCATATCAAATAATGAGTAAGAGTATAGCTATCTAGGAGAAAGCCGTGTCAGATATAATGGGTAAAGGTCTTGTTTATATAGTTGAAGATAGCATCGCAAGTGGTGCTTTGTACGCAAGTCAGCTAGAGCAAGTAGGTTTTGAATGTAAGCATTTCGCAGATGGGTATTCTGCGTTGGTCGGTATTAAAGAAAAAATGCCTGCGGTGATAGTACAAGACGTATGTTTGCCTGATATAAGTGGGCTTGAAGTTTTACAATTTGTAAATAAACAAAAAAATCCTGCTAATGTAGTCATGATCACCTCAAATAGTTCTATTGATATTGCAGTGGAAGCTATGCGTTTAGGTGGCTTTGATTTTTTAGAAAAACCCTTCACAAGTCAGCGACTTATTAGCTCAGTAGAAAGTGCGTTAACACCCAAAGAGCAAACTAAAGTACAACCTTTGGTTGAAAGCAGTGATAAAAGCCAAGATTTTGTTGGTGAATCACTCGCAATGAAAACCGTTTTTAGATTGCTAGATAGCGCAGCTAGAAGCAAAGCATGCGTATTTATTACAGGTGAAAGTGGAACCGGTAAAGAAGTATGCGCACAAACCCTTCATGATTCGAGCCCTCGCAGCCAAGGTCCTTTTATTGCAATAAACTGCGCCGCTATACCAACCGAATTATTTGAGTCTGAATTTTTTGGTCATGTTAAAGGTGCGTTTAGTGGGGCGTTAAGCGATCGAAAGGGCGCTGTTGAAGTGGCCAACGGCGGTACGTTATTTCTAGATGAACTATGTGAAATGGAGCTTAACTTACAAGCTAAGTTATTACGCTTTTTACAAACCGGCATATTTAGCAAGGTTGGTAGCAGCGAGGTATTACACAGCGATGTTCGCTTGGTATGTGCAACCAACAGAAATCCAATAATAGAGGTAGCAGAAGGGCGCTTTAGAGAAGATTTATATTATCGTTTAAATGTTATCCCCGTAAAGCTCCCGCCTTTAAGGGAGCGCGGAAACGATATTTTACTGCTCGCTGAGTATATTTTAAAACAAAAAAGCGATAGCAACGCTAAACATTTTATTGGCTTTTCTGATGAAGTTAAGGCGCTTTTTTGTAATTACGATTGGCCAGGAAATATACGCGAACTGCAAAATGTAATTGAAAATACAGTCGTTATTAATGATGGCGATGTAATAGAAAGAGATATGCTACCAAATTCATTTGGTCTAGGCGCTGTAAAACACTCAAGCTCAACTAAGTCAATTCACAATACAAACGATCAGAGTGTTCAATTATCTCCTATGTCGGTTCACGATATAGAACCATTATGGCAAGTTGAAAAAAGGGCTATTGAAAACGCAATCAAAAGCTGCGAAGACAACATTCCTCTTGCTGCTGCTTATTTAGGGGTAAGTGCATCTACCATTTATAGAAAAATAAAGGGATGGTCTTAAAGCTTTAATAGATTTTAATTGCAATTTTAGGTTGAATTAATAAAAGTTACCCTAAACTCTATGTGTAAGAGCAAAATTAATTTTTAATCTGAAATAGTAAAAGGAGATCGCAATGAGTAACACTAGTTTAAAACCTGCGGATATTATGCCATCACTAGTAGTGAGTGATGTTGATGAGAAAAAGGTAGATTTAGTTGACAGAATAAGTGACTCTCCGTGGAAAATGATTGTTGTTTATCGAGGCCAGCACTGCCCTAAATGTACTGCGCAACTCAACGAGCTTGCTAAAGTTCATAAAGACTTTAAAGAGACTGGAGTTGAAGTGGTTGCAGTAAGTGGTGATAGCCATGAGCAGCTTAATAAACATCTTGAAAAAATAGATATTAACTTCCCAATTTACTATGGTTTAACAATCGAACAAATGACTGATTTAGGGCTACATATTAGCGAGCCTCGCAGTGGTGCAGAAACTGATCATCCATTTGCTGAACCAGGAATTTATGTGCTTAATGAAAAAAATCAGCTTCAAATGGTCGATATATCAAACAGCCCGTTTGTTCGTCCTGATTTAGAGCAACTGCTAGGTGGAATTAAGTTTTCAAGAGAAAACGACTATCCAATCCGGGGCACATTTATTAAATAGTATTCATTTTAAATGGTTTCAAAAAAGGCACTCTTCAGTGCCTTTTTTATTTATTTTTAATAAATTTACTTGAAAACAATTTTACCGTCCATATATAGTTAAGTAGGACGCCTGATGGGTCCTAAATTAAACTTAAACAATTGAAATTTATATTATTAATTAAACTTTGCTTGAGCTTGTTCAATAGAAAAGCACATGCAAAATATCGCTTAAATATGAGGATATTATTATGCGTACAGTAGACTTATCACCACTTTATCGTTCATTTATCGGCTTCGAACATTTAGCATCACTTATGGATGCGGCAGCTAATACAGACAAGCAGCCGAGTTTTCCTCCTTACAATATTGAAGCACTCGATAAAGACAAATACAGAATCACTATGGCCGTTGCTGGTTTTAGTGATAGTGAATTGACCATTGAGTCAGAAAACAACACATTAAAAGTTGCAGGTATTAAAGCTAATAAAGATGAAAATAATGAACGTAAGTTTATTCATCAAGGTATAGCAGAGCGTAACTTTGAACGTAAATTTCAGCTTGGAGACCATGTAAAAGTACTTGGTGCCGATTTAGCTAACGGCTTATTAAGCATAGAGTTACAGCGTGAAATTCCTGAAGCACTTAAACCACGCAAAATAGAAATTGGTAATAGTAATCTAATAGAAGGTAAATAGTCTTCTAAAGTACATATTCCCCTGATTATTTAGCCGCCTCATTTGAGGCGGTTTTTTTACTTAAAGCGCTTCTAAATTATTAAGGTAGTAGGTTGCTTGTTGCAGCGTTTGTTCTTGAAGTGTTTCATCTTGTTTATCCCAGTTTTTATATACCATACCAATACGTGGGTTCTTCTCTAGCCTGTCTCTGTGTCTATTCATGAAATGCCAATACAAGCTATTTAGCGGGCAGGCTTTATCTCCTACTTTTTGTTTAACATCGTACTGACAGCTTTTGCAGTAATCGCTCATTTTATTAATGTAGTTACCGCTTGCAGCATAAGGCTTTGTTGCAATTATTCCATCATCGGCAAACTGACTCATGCCTCGGGTGTTGGGCATTTCTACCCATTCTATGGCATCTATATAAACGCCTAAGTACCAGTTGTCTACGTCATCAGGGTTTATTCCTGTGAGCATGCAAAAGTTCCCAATAACCATTAGGTGCTGAATATGATGAGCATAAGCGGTTTCAAGGCTTTGCTTGAGTGAGTGGCTTAGACAATTCATTTTTGTAGAGCTGTTCCAAAAATAAGATGGCAGTTTATTTTTGGCTTGTAATTGGTTTTTAACTGCGTAGTCGGGCATGTTAATCCAATAAATGGCACGTACATACTCTCTCCAGCCTAATATTTGCCTAGTAAAGCCCTCTACTTGCGAGAGGGATATTTCATTGGGTCTTTGTTCGTATTCGCTTATTACACGTTTGATTACATATAACGGGTGGAGTATTTTTGCGTTTAGGGCAAACGATAAACGGCTATGGTACAGGCTGGTATTGTTTTTACTTTGATCTGTCATCGCATCTTGAAAGTGACCAAAGCGACTAAGTAAGTGCTCACAAAAGTATTCAAGAGATTCAATCGCTTGTTTACGCGTTGTTGGCCACTCCAGTGAATGTTCATTTATTTCACCCAAATAAGCGACGTTGTGTTTATTTAAACGAGAAATAATGCTGCTAACATCAGTATTGAATAACTTAGGCTCTGGGATGTCGGCTAAGTCTTTTTTAGAAAATTTATTACGATTATTACTATCAAAATTCCATTTGCCACCAGTTGGCTTTGCATCATCAATTAATATATTAAATTGCTTACGCATAGCACGATAAAAGTGCTCCATTGTTACATGCTTGTTTTTTGTAAAGCGTGTTTTTATATCGGTGAACGGTAATAAAAAGTGTTCAGTATCTGTAGCAATTACATTTAATGAGCTATCACTTTTAAACTTAGCTAATTGAGATTTTAGCCTAAACTCGTCAGGGTATTGATATTCAATAGAGTCGCATTGGTATTTATCGGCAACTCGCTTGAGTAATTCAATCAAGTCCTTGTCGTCATCGGTATCATCAAGTGTTAAATGTAAAACATTAAAACCTGCCGTGTTTAATGCAGTTGCAAAGTTTTCCATAGCATTAAAAAAAGCACACAGTTTTTGAATGTGATGTTTAACGTAGTCAGTTTCTTGTTTTAGTTCTGCGATGAGGTAAAGCGTGTCGTCGTCTTTTTGCTTGTACCATGAATGAGATGGGTTTAGCTGATCGCCTAGTATTAGTCTGAGTGTTTTGTGATGGGTCATAGTAAAGCCAAATTTTTTTATACGGACGTATTTAATTAAAGGATCGTTTTACTATTTAACTACGAGTGAATAGGGCAAAAAGGCTTAACCGATTATCAGGGCAATAAAGGCGTGTTGGATCATGGTGTGCAAATGAGTTTAATTAATGGGGAGGTTAAGTAAGTTAAATTGCCACCCCTAAAAATTGTATATTTAAATTTTATTACTTTGCTTTTGCTGCATTTTTTGTTGTAACGAAACCACATTAGATACATTAAATAGAATATTGCTGGCAAAGTTTTCAAAATATTTAAGGGCTTTTTTCCAAGCGAGCTGGCTCTCAGGAGTAAAGTGTTTACCAAGGTGCTCTTTAAGGGTTTCGTAAAACGCATCAGATAATAGTGCAATGTCACTTTGCGAAACACTGCTTTTTTTTAGGTACATTAAATGATGTGCTAAAAAAGGAGCTACCGATGCTGGCTTATCTAAATGTTTAACAATTCGTTCTAACACACAAAAAAGGGTAAAACTCTTTTCGTTAAATTGTAAGGCTGTTGGGTAATTCATTTCAATGCTAGATTCAGCCAATTTACTGTGAAATCGAGCCGTGAATGCATGAAAATTTGGCTTAATAATTGTTAAGTTATTTAACAATGCTGATTGTTGTTGGTTCATTTTTATCTCGCTGCAGTGAGTAATAACTATTATTATTAAGTGGCATAAAATTGATTATAGCGGGCAGATAAAATTCTGCACGTTTTTTTAGTGTTAAAGTATGGGTTTTAGTTATATCAATTTATTTTCTGGTAAATTGTAAGCATCTAGAAGGTACTAAGGTAGCTCAAATTTAGTTTGTTTGATTTTCACTCAAAAATAATAAGCTGTAATATTTAATAATTTAGAGACAGCATTTTATAAAATTGATTGATTACTTATGTTACTTATATATACATTAAATTAGCATCTTGACGAATTGGAAATTTTATAAACTAATTGCGTATTATAGTTGCTAATCATCCCGTACATCCTTATAATAGCGGCCATTGTTTAGCATGTTGTAAAACAGCTAACAGCGATATTAAATTTAAAGTTTGATATCTATTGGCGCGGGATGGAGCAGTCTGGTAGCTCGTCGGGCTCATAACCCGAAGGTCGTCGGTTCAAATCCGGCTCCCGCAAC
>NZ_JADYWS010000084.1:0-633 GCF_015864715.1 Pseudoalteromonas sp. NZS71
AAACTCTGTTGGGGAGCCTGAGATCTTGTGCAACAACCGTGGTGTCGATTTTTTTGAAGCCTTTGCAGATGTTGAGCTTAAGGACCTTAACCTTTATGACCCTGATGAGAGCATAGAGGGCAAATTGGTTCCCAAGAAGAAGCATGGGGTGCTGGCTGTCCAGGCAACTGAGCTCAAGTGTGGAGGAATGGTGCTGGCATGCACGTTTGATCATCGCATAGCAGATGCCTACTCGACCAACATGTTTCTGGTCTCATGGGCTGAGATGGCTCAGTCGAAATCACTCTCTCTTATACCAACTTTTCGTCGTTCTTTGCTCAACCCTCGTCGTCCTGGTCACATTGATCCCGCCCTAAACGACATGTACGTGCCCATCACAGCTCTGCCACCTCCCAAAAACGACACTGATGTTGACCAAGACCATCTCATCAGTCGCATATACTACGTCACAGCAGAGCAACTTGAAAATCTGCAAGCCCTTGCAAGCTCCAATGGGTTCAAAAGGACCAAGCTCGAATCGTTTTGTGCATTCTTGTGGAAGATGGTGGCTAAATCTGACACTAAAATTGGTTGTGCTAAAAAATTATGCAAAATGGGCATTGTTGTTGATGGACGAACAAGATTAAATGAGCG
>NZ_JADYWS010000085.1:0-611 GCF_015864715.1 Pseudoalteromonas sp. NZS71
GCTACTGCAAGCACTGCACCGCTGAATACGGGTGCTACGGCTTCAACTACTCAAGCTAACGCGACACAGCAAGTGAATGACGCTACTCAACCAAAAGCTGACAATGCTCAGGCAGACAGTGAGAACACATTAAATGGTGATCAAGCTGATAATGGCCAAAACGTGAAAGCTGATGCTGCTACTGCAAGCAATGCACCGCTGAATACGGGTGCTACGGCTTCAACTGCTCAACCTAACGCGACTCAGCAAGTGAATGACGCTACTCAACCAAAAGCTGACAATGCTCAGGTTGACAGTGAAAACTCACTAAATGGTGAACCAGCTGACAATGAGCAAAACGTGAAAGCTGATGCTGCTACTGCAAGCAATGCACCGCTGAATACGGGTGCTACGGCTTCAACTACTCAAGCTAACGCGACACAGCAAGTGAATGACGCTACTCAACCAAAAGCTGACAATGCTCAGGCAGACAGTGAGAACACATTAAATGGTGATCAAGCTGATAATGGCCAAAACGTGAAAGCTGATGCTGCTACTGCAAGCACTGCACCGCTGAATACGGGTGCTACGGCTTCAACTACTCAAGCTAACGCGACACAGCAAGTGAATGA
>NZ_JADYWS010000086.1:0-608 GCF_015864715.1 Pseudoalteromonas sp. NZS71
GGAGTGGAGCTGCTGCAGGATTGGCCTCACATTCAGAGGTAGGAAAGGATGAAGATCCCACTTCTAGTGCTCCTGTAAGCACAACTGAATCACATGATGCCTCAGGAGAAACCAACTTATCCCGAGATACGAAAACAAAAAGTGAAGGCAGCAGGATGAAAGAAAAAGAGAAGGATGCTAATGTGCAGAAACAGCGGTTTTTAGAAAGTGGTAAGGTGGCAAAAGGTCGGAAAAGTGAGGGGAAGCAGAAAGCGGGAGGCGAAAGAAATAGCACAGAGATGTCAAGGAAGGGTATGAAAGGCATCGGCTTCGGAAGCAGTTCCAGAATGGGTCATCTAACAGTTGGTGTTGCTTCATGAATGAAGGGTCCTTGTTCCTTTTGTCATCCCATCATCCACAGTATGCTTCAATTTATGGTATTGGTGACAATCATTATTACTGTTAGTGATCATCAAAATCAGCTGTTGAGGCTAGCGTTCCCTTTTGCTATCACTTTTAGAGTCCCACAGACAGTTTTATCCATGCAAAGCTTGTAACAAAAGCATATAAGCTGAATAGACATAATAATAATGGTTGCGCTGTTTTGAGGGGCTAAAATTGCCTAGGCC
>NZ_JADYWS010000011.1:0-139641 GCF_015864715.1 Pseudoalteromonas sp. NZS71
TAACAATCATCTGTGTGGACACTACGAACAAATAAGTTCTAAATCGTATAAGGAGGTGATCCAGCCCCAGGTTCCCCTAGGGCTACCTTGTTACGACTTCACCCCAGTCATGAATCACTCCGTGGTAAACGTCCTCCCGAGGGTTAGACTATCTACTTCTGGAGCAACCCACTCCCATGGTGTGACGGGCGGTGTGTACAAGGCCCGGGAACGTATTCACCGCGTCATTCTGATACGCGATTACTAGCGATTCCGACTTCATGGAGTCGAGTTGCAGACTCCAATCCGGACTACGACGCACTTTAAGTGATTCGCTTACTCTCGCGAGTTCGCAGCACTCTGTATGCGCCATTGTAGCACGTGTGTAGCCCTACACGTAAGGGCCATGATGACTTGACGTCGTCCCCACCTTCCTCCGGTTTATCACCGGCAGTCTCCTTAGAGTTCTCAGCATTACCTGCTAGCAACTAAGGATAGG
The DNA here is from genome assembly GCF_015864715.1 of Pseudoalteromonas sp. NZS71. Lineage (NCBI taxonomy): Bacteria > Pseudomonadati > Pseudomonadota > Gammaproteobacteria > Alteromonadales > Pseudoalteromonadaceae > Pseudoalteromonas > Pseudoalteromonas sp. NZS71. The sequence continues at coordinate 479 of NZ_JADYWS010000011.1, forward strand.
GGTTGCGCTCGTTGCGGGACTTAACCCAACATCTCACAACACGAGCTGACGACAGCCATGCAGCACCTGTATCAGAGTTCCCGAAGGCACCAAACCATCTCTGGTAAGTTCTCTGTATGTCAAGTGTAGGTAAGGTTCTTCGCGTTGCATCGAATTAAACCACATGCTCCACCGCTTGTGCGGGCCCCCGTCAATTCATTTGAGTTTTAACCTTGCGGCCGTACTCCCCAGGCGGTCTACTTAATGCGTTAGCTTTGAAAAACAGAACCGAGGCTCCGAGCTTCTAGTAGACATCGTTTACGGCGTGGACTACCGGGGTATCTAATCCCGTTTGCTCCCCACGCTTTCGTACATGAGCGTCAGTGTTGACCCAGGTGGCTGCCTTCGCCATCGGTATTCCTTCAGATCTCTACGCATTTCACCGCTACACCTGAAATTCTACCACCCTCTATCACACTCTAGTTTGCCAGTTCGAAATGCAGTTCCCAGGTTGAGCCCGGGGCTTTCACATCTCGCTTAACAAACCGCCTGCGTACGCTTTACGCCCAGTAATTCCGATTAACGCTCGCACCCTCCGTATTACCGCGGCTGCTGGCACGGAGTTAGCCGGTGCTTCTTCTGTCAGTAACGTCACACATGATGGGTATTAACCACCACGCTTTCCTCCTGACTGAAAGTGCTTTACAACCCGAAGGCCTTCTTCACACACGCGGCATGGCTGCATCAGGCTTGCGCCCATTGTGCAATATTCCCCACTGCTGCCTCCCGTAGGAGTCTGGGCCGTGTCTCAGTCCCAGTGTGGCTGATCATCCTCTCAAACCAGCTAGGGATCGTCGCCTTGGTGAGCCATTACCTCACCAACTAGCTAATCCCACTTGGGCCAATCTAAAGGCGAGAGCCGAAGCCCCCTTTGGTCCGTAGACATTATGCGGTATTAGCAGTCGTTTCCAACTGTTGTCCCCCACCTCAAGGCATGTTCCCAAGCATTACTCACCCGTCCGCCGCTCGTCAGCAAAGTAGCAAGCTACTTTCTGTTACCGCTCGACTTGCATGTGTTAGGCCTGCCGCCAGCGTTCAATCTGAGCCATGATCAAACTCTTCAATTAAAAAGTTTTATGTCTTTCGACAGCTCAATGAATTCTGAATTTTTTGTTTTTGTTGCCAAAAACGAATTGACTGTGCGTTATTATTTTCACTTTTAAAAAAAGTGAAATCAAAACAGCTCAAGGCTGAATCTTTTAATAACATATGGTCACTCAGTTTCAATTGAGACTCTAATTTGTTTGCCTCGCTACCTAAGTAGCTTGGCTGTTAGAACTCAATCTGTACGAGTGCCCACACAGATGATTGCTTTATATTGTTAAAGAACGTTTTGATTCGCTTTAGCGTCTCAAGGGATGCGAATAATACACCCTTTATTTTTCGAGTCAACACTTAGTTTTAAACTTTCTTTCGACAATTTAAAACCGAAGTTTTATTTAACTCTCTGATTTGTTCGTGCCTCGCTATGCGTTGGCGTTTCCCGTCTCAGTGGGGTCGCATTATAGGGAGCGGCGGATTTTACGCAAGCGTTTTTTGTATAAAATAGTAATTAAAATTAAGCCCCAAGCAAGCACACATGATAAGCACAAGTTACCCACAAAAACCTGTTGATAACTCTTGTTTTTACATAGCTAAACCATACTAAAGCTTTTAATTAAAACCCTAAAAATACAAAAAGCACCCTATATAGGTGCTTCTCAAAAGTAATAGTTATTAGAATCTAGGGTCTGTTTATCTTTCAAGGTTAAATTTGCAGCAGCCTGTTTGGTATTCAGGCAAGGCATAGCCTATGTAGTGTGGTTACTCCCCATAAATAGGCGATAACGTAGCATTAATGCCAAACAGGCGCTGCCCAAAGGGTTCTTCCTAGAGGCTATTTACTCTTTGTTACTCGGTTTTTACTTATTCTTACATGGATGTAAGCCAGTAGGGTAACGCAGGAGCAGTTACCGAGCCCACTAGGTTACAAATCTCGCGCCGCGATTAAACACCCCCTAGTTTGAACAAATTTTAATCCGCAAAGAGCAACAGACCCTAGTATAAAATACTATATAACTTGCGACGATACTTTGCTGCGAGCGCATCACCATCGGGTAAAGAGGCAATAATGGCTAAAAAGCTTGGTTTCGCTTCATTGAAATTCAGATCTTTTTGAAGCACTGTAAATAGTATATCCAATGCTTCTTCTTTTCTGCCTGCTTCATTGAGTAAAATACTGAGCTCTTCTTTTAATTCTAGGTCATTAGGGTACTTTTCTACTTGTTGTTGCTTTTCTTTAATCTCTGGTGAGTCTTTTGCTTCAAGCGCAGCTTCGCATTTTGCTTTTATATTATTAAAGTAAGCATCTTGCTCTTGTGCGTCTATTGTATTTATAAGCGCTTGGGCTTCATCTACCTTGTGAATTTGAATACATATGTCTGCAAGCACTAATTTGATGCGTGCATTACCACTGTCTATTTCATAAGCTTGCTTTGCATAATTAAATGCAGCATTTAAATCTGACTTTAATAACGCTTGTTTTGCTTGCTCTAACAGTAAGTCTTGTTGCGCAGGTAAATGCTTTGCTAGGGCTTCGCGTATTTGTGCCTCACTTTGAACACCTGCAAGTAAATCTACTGGTGCAGAGTCTTTTAATAATACAAGCGTAGGCAGTGTTTGCAGACCAACTTGTTGCGCAAGTTGAGATGCGAGTGCTTGCTCTGCATCGCAATCTAGGTTTGCTACTACTATATAGCTTGCATATTCTGCCGCTACTTTATCTAAAATTGCAGCCTGTCCGATGCAGTCAGGACTTTGAGGAGAGAAAAAGTTAAGCAACACCAATTTTTGTTGTGATGTTTCACCGAGTACTTGTTGAAGGTTTTGCGCATTAATACTAACTATGTTGCTCATTGAATTGATTGCCATATTCATCTATTTAGGTTTTTATATGGTGGTGAACATAATAATTACAAGTCATATACCTAAATCATCCGGTATACATATTCAACAATGAGGGAAAACATGAAATTAACTTATCTAAGTGCAATACTTTTATTAGCAAGCCCATTAGTACAAGCAAATGGACTCGATTTGAATTTAAGCAAAACCATGCCAGCTATAGAAAAGTTTTACCTCGATTTACACCAATCGCCAGAGCTTTCTTATCACGAACAAAAAACGGGTAATAAAATAGCGGATAAATTAACTCAGCTGGGTTTTAAAGTAACAAGTAATGTAGGTGGCTTTGGTGTTGTCGGCATTTACAAAAACGGAAACGGTCCAACCGTGATGATCCGTACTGACACCGATGGCTTACCTATTATAGAGCAGACAGGAAAGTCCTATGCCTCAAAAGTTAAAGTAATAGACGAGCATGGTGCTAAAGTAGGTGTAATGCACGGTTGTGGCCACGATATTCACATGAGCTCTTTTATTGGTACTGCTGAGCAATTAATAGTACACAAAGATCAATGGAAAGGCACTTTGATGATGGTTGCACAGCCTGCCGAAGAAGTTGGTGGGGGTGCTAAAGCCATGTTAGGCGAAGGACTATTTAGTAAATATGAAAAACCTGATCATATAATTGCTTTGCATGTAAGTGCTAGCGTCCCCGCTGGTAAGGTATCAATGAAAAATGAATACACTATGGCAAGTGTAGATTCTGTCGATATTACAATAAAAGGTAAAGGTGGTCATGGTGCTTATCCGCATACAACTATAGACCCTGTGATTATAGCTGCACGCACAGTACTTGCTCTGCAAACAATCACAAGCCGAGAACTTTCACCGCTAGAGCCTTCGGTTATTACGGTTGGGTCTATTCATGGTGGCTCAAAACATAATGTGATTTCGGATGAAGTAAAACTACAACTCACTCTCAGAAGCTATAACCCAAATGTTAGAAGTGCTCAAATAGCAGCAATAAAACGAATCACGGCAGGTATTGCACAAAGTGCTGGCCTAAATGAATCAAACTACCCTGTAGTATATGTACATGAAGATGAATCTATTCCATCTACTTATAATAACCCTGCACAAACAGACATTGTTAGAAACTCTATTGCCAGCGCAATTGGTGATACCAATGTGCTTGAAACACAAGCTGTAATGGCGGGTGAAGACTTTGGCCTATACGGACGCACCGATGAAAACATCCCTATTACCTTATTTTGGCTAGGTGGCGTAAACCAAGCACAATATGCAGATTCGATAAAAACAGGTGAAGTACTCCCTTCCCTACACTCTAGTAAATTTGCACCAGATTATAAAGTTGCTATCCCTACCGGAATAAAAGCAATGAGTAATGCTGCTGTTGCTTTATTTAATAAGTAACCTGAATTCTGGATAATAAATCTATCTCAAGCAGAGTTCAGGTTAAGTGATATCGTTTAATAAAATGGCTCTGTAGCTAACTAGCAACAGAGCTTTTTTTATAACTCGACTTTTTAAAGGTCGCTTTTCCACCTCGTTTAGCAAAACGTTTTTTAGGTGAGCTTTTTGGTAACCTTGCAAATGCATTGCTATCGCAGTTTGCTGCTAATTGTACAAACCCATTTAAGTCGGCAAGTAACGGCTGTAAAAATTGCTGATAACTCATTACTTGCTGCGCAATATCACCTAAGCTCGATTCCCACTTTGCGGTTAAATCAGGACTCGCTAAACCTTGTGGTAATACGCTAATAAGGGCAAGTCCCGTTTCGGTCGCTCTAATTGACTTACCTTCACGTTTTAAAAAACGCCGCTTGAATAGCAACTCGATTATTCCCGCACGTGTTGCCTCCGTACCTAAACCATCAGTGTCTTTTAATACTTTTTTAATTTGTGGATCTTTAACGTAACGACTAATGCCGGTCATCGCAGCCAATAATGTAGCATCAGTAAAATAAGCTGGGGGTGATGTATGCTTTTCGACTACTTCGCCTTGCTCACAAAAAAGAGACATACCTTCTGTTAAAGGAGGTAACGTAGCTTCATCTTTTAATTCAGACTTACCCATTAATACCTTAAAGCCTAAGCTTACATCTTGTTTTGCATTTGCTTTAAATAATCCGCCAGCGATTGTTATCTCTGCTTTAGTTTCGTTATATATATAGTCGGGATAAAACTGAATTAGATAATGGCGGCTTATTAATTGATATACCTTCGCTTCGTCACCGCTCAAACTCGCTGACTTTAACTGCTTAGCCGTAGGGACAATGGCATGATGGGCAGCCACTTTTGAACCGTTAAAACATTTACTACGCTTTTTTACATCAGCCCCATTTACCAATTCGGTGCTTTGCCCACCATTAGCACTTATAGCTTTAAAAATAGCAGATGCATCTTGATGGTGATCTTTAGGTAAATAACGATTATCCGAGCGTGGGTAGGTAATTAATTTATGTCGCTCATAAAGTATTTGGCAAATATCCAACACTTTTTGAGCCGGCATTCCAAATGCTTTAGCCGCATCTATTTGCAGTGCAGATAAATTATAAGGTAATGGAGCACTTTGTTTTTTTTGTTTTTGCTCAAGCGCTGTAAGCTCAGCATTTTGTTTGGTAATACGCGAAGCAACATTTTCTGCGAGTGCTTTGTTAAGTATTCGCCCTTCTTCATCTTGATGTGGCTCACATGCTTTACTAGGAACCCACTTAGCTATGAATGGCTGGTTATCTGGAGTAAGTAAATGCGCCAGTACATCGTAAAAAGGCTTAGATACAAAGTGTGCTATTTCGTTATCTCTATTAACAACAAGCCCTAAAATAGGGGTTTGTACCCGTCCTACCGAAAGTACATTACCAAATCCTGCTTTTTGACCCGCTAATGTATATGCACGCGTTAAATTCATACCAAATAGCCAATCAGCACGAGAGCGTGCTAAAGCAGATACACTTAACGGAATAAAGTCTCGATTAGAGCGCATATTACTCAATGATTTTTTTACTGCCGATAAGTTTAAATCACTAATGAGTAAACGTTGTGTACTCTGCTTTTTAGCCTGACTTATTTTAGCTTCTTCAATTACTTGATCGACTAATAGCTGGCCTTCACGGTCTGGATCGCCAGCGTGAATAAGTTGCGAAGCTTGTTTAATTAATTTTTTTAAAACAGTGAGCTGTTTACGTGTTTTGGTTTTAGCTTTTAGCTTCCATTGCTCAGGTATTATAGGCAAGTGTTCAAACTGCCACTTTTTAAAACGCTCATCATAGTCATCAGGTTCTGCTTGTTCTAGCAAATGCCCAATACACCACGATACACAATCGCCATTAGCGACTTCTATATAACCATCGTGTTTTTTATGTGGTTTTGGTAACGCATCAGCAATAGCGCGTCCAAGTGAAGGTTTTTCTGCAATGTAGAGTTTCATAGCTTGCTCACCACTGTTCATATAAACAGTAGTTTAGCACAACTATTTTAAAGGAGGGGCTTTTTTATAACCATTACTGGTTACAACTTTATTATTTTTGATCACTAAATAAATCAGCGGAAGATAGCACACCACTACAGTGCCTATATTAATTAAAGGTAAAAGCGTTTTATAGATCAGCGTACTATAAGATAAATCCCAAAGGTGGCGATCAACAACACGAAAAAGTTGTAAAATTGGTGCCATAATAACAACTAACTGACCTACCACACATTGCCATAAATAAACTTTATCTTTTAAACCTAGATATGCAATAAGTGCCATCCAAGCAATGTCATTAAACGCCCAAACAAGATACCTATATATATAAATATCTTTATCAAACTCTTTTAAAGAATCGAATATAAGTGCACCAAATAAAAAAAATGCTCCTGTTATACATACAAACCGTAATGCCAAAAAATCTTTACGTAAATAGAAAATAAAAATAGCCGGGATTAAAAATAAAACCCAGCTAAGTTCAAGAAAAAAGATTACTTTATCAACCCATAAAGGCATGGTTATTCTTTAGTCTTATCATCGTCTCCACCAGTTCCGTTGCCCGGCATATAACAATATTTATTTATTATTTTCATAAGTACTCCATTACAATTGTTAAGGAGTTTTACTTTAAGCTAAAAAATAAGCTTTGCCAAGCAGTACTACCTTACGTCGATAGGAGCTGACTCTTTTGCTTTACCTTGTAATATAGATATTTCTACTCGGCGATTCCTGCGGCGATCTTCATCTGTGTCATTCGGTACAAGTGGTCGTGTTTCAGCTCGACCAACCACCATCATTCGGGTTTTATCAAATCCTTGGACTTTTTGCAGTTCACTTGCAACGGCTACAGCACGCTTTGATGATAGGTCCCAATTATTAATATATAACTCATTCGATACCTGAAAATCATCTGTATGGCCAGATACTGTTATTTCACCGGGTACATCTTTTAACAGCACACCGATATCTTGAATTATAGGTTTAAACTTAGGTTGTAAAAATGCACTACCTGAAGGAAATGAACCATTCTCTCTAATGCGAATAATTATTTGCTGCCCTAAAGACTCAAGCTCAATTGCGCCATCGATTATTTGCTTTTCAAGCTGCTGCGCTATCTTTTTAACAAGCTCGTTAGTTTGCTCCTGATCGGCTGCTGAAGTTGCTTGCTCAGAAGATTCTTCTTGTGAGGTACTACGAGATTCGCCACCGCGTTTATCCCCGCGCTGTTCTTGCCTGCCGCCTGCTGAGCTTTCATCGCCAGCCTGAAACTCTAACATTTGTTGAGTCATTTCGACTGTTTGCTGCTGAATGGTTTCTATTGGGGTTGGCTCTGGTTTGCCTGGGGTAAACTCCATGGCAATAACAGAGGTACCTTTAGGGATGTCTTTTACTTCAATTTTATTCTGCACACCAAAAGCAAACTTCATAGAGCCCGCAATTTGTTTAAACTTAAGTACATCCATTTCTGAAAACGCGAGCAAGAGTACAAAAAAGCACATTAACAGTGACATTAAATCGGCAAACGTTCCCATCCATGCAGGTAGACCTGGCGGTGGGCATTTGCACTCTTGATCAGACATAATTACTCCTCGGTATCTACTTTGCGTTTAGATTCAGCTAAGTAATTTTTCAAAATACCTTCGATTACTTTTGGATTCTGACCATCTTGTATACCTAAAATAGCATCCAAAATTAAACGCTGATTCATCGCTTCCTCGTCTTTACGCAGTTCGAGTTTTACCTGAATAGGAATTGCCACAACATTGGCTAAAAACGCGCCATATAAAGTTGTTAATAGTGCTACTGCCATTGCCGGACCAATTGCCTTTGGGTCATCCATGTTAGACAACATTGCAACCAAACCAATTAGAGTACCAATCATACCCATTGCAGGCCCTATATCAGCTAACGACTTAAATAAACCCGCGCCCAATTCATGGCGAGTCGTGGTTAGAGAAATATCTTTTTGAAGTGTAGCGCGAACTACATCTGCGTCGTGGCCATCAACGAGCATATCGACGCCTTTGCGCATAAAGGGGTTTGGAATTTCAGCTTCTTCGAGTGCTAAAAAACCGCCTTTACGAGCTGAATCCGCAAGTTCTACTGCTTTTTCGATAAGTATTTCTGGCGTTTCGATTTTAAACATAAACGCTTTAGCAACAACTTTACCTATCCCCAAAAATTGCGACATGGTGAAGTTTGATAAAACAATAAAGAGTGAACCACCAAATACAATAACCACAGACGGGGTATTGTAAAACATAGCCATTTCACCGCTACTACTCATAAACATAGACATGACAATTAAGCCAATTGCGCCTAGGATCCCGATTATGGTTGCTAAATCCACATTTCCTCCAGAAGTTTCATGCTTAATGGCCTTATCATAAACTTTTATTATTAACTGCTTATCGGCAACATATTGAATTGCTTAAGCCATTTTTATAAATAAACATAAAAAGCAGCCTTTAGCACTATCTTAGATCAAGTTATAAGGGCTACCTAATTATCAATTGATTTATTAAACCAACAGACCGCTATTAAGGCTTTATTAATGCACTTGAAATATAATTTAACGTTATAAAGGTAAAAAACCAATATCATCCTTTGACCTAGTTTAGCATTCCCCCTAAAATTGACCCCTAAATTTATTATGTAAGCTGAAATAAAGATGGCGACTAAAAAACCTGAAAACTTAAGTTTCGAACAAGCACTAGAAGAATTATCTACAATCGTTAGTGACATGGAACAAGGTGACTTATCGCTTGAGCAATCGTTAAAGCAATTTGAGCGTGGAATTGCATTAGCAAGTGCTTCATCAGGGAAATTACAGCAAGCAGAACAAAAAGTATCAATTTTGATGGGGAATGGCGAAAAGTCAGTACTTACAAATTTTGATAATGATATGGAATAGCTGTGAGCATAAAAAATCATATTGAACGTGCTCAAAAAGATGTAGTAGCGACCTTACAACAGCATTTTAACCAGCCTCTCGATACAGAAGAAACGGTAAAGAACGCCACCCAGTATGGATTATTTAATGGCGGTAAAAGATTACGTCCATTTTTAGTTTATGCCACAGGTAAAATGCTCGGCGCAAACCATCAAGACTTAAACGTACTTGCTGCTGCAATTGAGTGTATTCATAGCTATTCGTTAGTCCATGATGACTTACCAGCAATGGACGACGACGACTTACGCCGCGGACGCCCTACTTGTCATATAGAGTTTGGCGAGGCAAATGCAATTTTAGCCGGTGATGCTCTTCAAACTCTTGCTTTTGAGCTTATTGCGAATCACAAATTTGAATGCTCATCGCAAACACAAGTAAAAATGATTGCTACACTTGCCCACGCATCAGGCCTTCAGGGTATGGTTGGCGGACAAGGCCTTGATATAGCAGCAACTGATAAAGTAATTACCGTACAAGAGCTTGAGCGAATACATAAGCTAAAAACCGGGGCTCTAATTAATTGCGCAATTACACTTGGTGCACTGTGCAGTGAAAAGGCTGATCAACAAACCTTAGAAAATTTAAGTGTTTTTGGGTATGCTATAGGGCTAGCATTTCAAGTACACGACGACATTTTAGATGTTGAAGGCGATACAGTTATTTTAGGAAAGCCACAAGGCTCCGATATTGCCGCGAATAAAGCGACATATCCGGCGTTATTAGGTATGCTAGGCGCTAAAGAAATGGCGCAGAATTTAATACAACAAGCCCATGAAGCGTTAGCAAATATAGATGCTGACACAACACTTCTTGCGTCGCTAGCAAATTACCTAATTGAGCGTGACCACTAATTTTTGCTCATACGTATTGCAATTAGCACTGACATTATTACTCAACATTAATTATTCGTAAAAGCTTTGAATTAATTAATGTTAGCGAAGGATATATATAAAACCATGACACTTGATAGTAGCAAGTATCCATTACTTAATTTGGTTGACGAGCCAGCCCAATTGCGTGACTTAGCGCAAGACAAACTCCCTGCATTTAGCAATGAGCTGCGCGATTATTTACTCAACTCAGTATCGCAAAGTAGCGGTCATCTAGCGTCTGGTTTAGGGACGGTTGAACTAACCGTTGCGCTGCATTATGTTTATAACACTCCAGACGATCGCCTAGTTTGGGATGTGGGTCATCAAGCTTATCCGCATAAAATTCTTACTGGTCGTCGCGAGCAAATGCACACTATTCGCCAAAAAGACGGTTTGCACCCTTTTCCTTTTCGCGATGAAAGCCAATACGATACGTTTAGCGTAGGCCATTCAAGCACCTCTATTTCGGCTGCTTTAGGTATGTCTATTGCTGCACAAAAAGAAGGTAAAGGTCGAAAGTCTGTAGCCATTATTGGTGACGGAGCTATAACCGCAGGCATGGCATTTGAAGCGATGAATCATTTAGGTGATGTAAAATCAGACATGCTTATTATTTTAAATGATAACGAAATGTCGATTTCTGAAAATGTTGGCGCATTAACAAATCACTTTGCTCGAATTTTATCAGGTAGCTTTTATACTAACATTCGTGAAGGTAGTAAAAAGTTACTCTCTGGTGTACCTCCTGTAAAACAACTTGCTAGTAAAATGGAAGAACATATAAAAGGTATGATGATTCCAGGGACATTTTTTGAAGAATTAGGCCTAAATTACATTGGTCCCATTGATGGTCACGATGTAAACATGTTGGTAGATACATTACGTAATATGCGTAATTTAAAAGGCCCACAGCTTTTACATATAAAAACGCAAAAAGGTAAGGGCTATAAACCGGCTGAAGCCGATCCTATTGGCTATCATGGTGTACCAAAATTCGATCCGAGCACAACTAGCCTACCTAAATCTAAACCTAGTGCTGCTACTTTTTCAAAAGTATTCGGCGATTGGTTATGTGATATGGCCGAACAAGACAGCAAGTTAATGGCTATCACGCCTGCAATGCGCGAAGGTTCAGGCATGGTACGTTTTTCTAAAGAGTTTCCAGATCAATACTTTGATGTGGCCATTGCTGAGCAGCATGCGGTTACTTTAGCTGCTGGCTTTGCCTGTGAAGGCTTAAAACCTGTTGTTGCTATTTACTCAAGCTTTTTACAACGTGCGTATGACCAATTAATACATGATGTTGCACTGCAAAACTTACCTGTATTATTTGCCATTGACCGCGCTGGTATTGTGGGAGCCGATGGTGAAACTCACCAAGGTGCGTACGATTTAAGCTTTATGCGCTGCATTCCAAATATGGTAATTATGGCACCAAGCGATACCAACGAGTGCCGTCAAATGCTGTACACCGGCTATAAAGCAAATTGCCCAGTTGCTGTTCGTTACCCTCGCGGTAGTGCAGGTACTGCAGACATTGAAAGCACTATGCAACTGCTTGAAATAGGTAAGGCAGATACAATTAAGAAAGGCAGTAAAATTGCCATTTTATCGTTCGGTACATTACTTGAAAATGCACAGCTTGCTGCAGATGAATTAGATGCAACGCTTGTTAATATGCGTTTTATTAAACCACTTGATACCGCACTTTTAAATGAGCTTGCAACTAGCCACGATGTAATTGTTACGCTTGAAGATAATGCGATTGCTGGCGGTGCCGGCTCTGCAGTTAACGAATTCTTAGCAACGCAAAAAGCTGATATTAATATCCTTAACTTAGGTATTCCTGATGAGTTTATTAAACACGGCACCCAAGATGAAATGCACGATGAAATGGGGTTAGGCGAGCAAGGAATATTAACCGCTATTAAAGCGTTTATTAATTAACTTCCTATACATCTAAAGTTGAGCATATTAAAAAAGGAGCCTAGGCTCCTTTTTTAATATCAAATATTGCTGATCAGCGCATCCACACTTTAATATCAGCTAGGCCATTGCTTTGTAAAATACCTAATTGTTGATCAACGTTAGAATTTTGTTCAAACTCAAATGCATCAAGCTGATCATCAAACGTAATATTTGCAACACCATCACCACCGCGCTTTTTAACTTGGTGTAGTGAAATATCTGCTAGGTTAATAGATGTCTCCCAGCTAATTACCTGCCCACCCAAAAGTGGTAATGGATAAAATGACCAACCAATTGATGCCGTGATATTAGTTGTTTTTCCATTTGGTAATTGGAATGAATTAGCCGCTATTACTTTACAAAGATCTGAAGCATAGCTGTCTATTTTATTGCATTTAAAATCACGTAATAATAGTAAAAACTCATCACCACTCCAACGTGCCACATAGTCAGAACCCTGCGTACGCGAATTTAATAATGCAGCCATTTGCTGTAAGCAGCTATCACCTGCAATTGGGCCATAGGCATCATTGATACGGCTGAAGTTATCAAAGTTAATAATTACCAGCACCAGTGACTTGCCTTGTGCCTGCAGCGATTGTGAATTACGTTGAAAGTGTTCAATATCTTTAGGGAGTTGATCAAACAAAAAGCGACGACTACGCAGCCCTGTTAACTCATCTGAGTGACTAACTAATTTAAGCTGTGAATTAACTTGGCCTAATTTATCATTAGCTTGACGAAGCTCTAAGGTACGCTCGGTGATCAAGCCCTCTAATGCTTCTTGTTTTCTACGCTCTTGCGCTCTAAACACCCAAAAAATAAGGTAGAAAAGCAAAATAAAGCCACTGGTAATTAAAAGCCTAAAGTAAATAGTTTCGTCAAAGCGCTCAGGCACTACAAAACCGTATTCTACTTCTTGCGCTTTAGTCCAGTCTTCACCTTGGCGCTTCGCTTCTAATTGAAACAAAAACGAGCCTGGAGGCAAGTTAGTATAAATAGCTTCACGTCGCGTATTAGCATAGCGCCAGTCACTATCTAAGCCACTTAGTTTATATCTAAATTCAATACTGTTTGGTGCATAATAATCAATAGCTGTGTAAGTTAGCGTTATATCACGCTCGTCTGTTTCTAATGATGGTTTTTTACCAAGCGCAGCGGTGGTTAAATGACGAAGTGGTGTTGTTATTGTTTCTATTGTTGGCTTTAATGCAAGCACACCAAATAGCTCTACATTTTTAGGTATTTCAACAACACCTTGTAAGCTTGGGTACCAAATAGAATTGCCGGTGTCTGCTACCGCATCATGCCCAAGTCCACTACAACATTGATTCGCTTTACCATCGAGTTGACGGTCAAAAGATGAAATCACTTCTTCAACTTTTAAGCTTTTTATCTCTGTTTTAAATTGCTCTACAGGCATTCTGTAAACACCTTTCATGGTGCTTACCCAAACATGTTTTAACTTTTCATCATATTCTAGGCTAAATATAGACCCATACGGTAAGCCATTAGCTGCATCGAGTTGACGCCACTGCCCTTGCGTACTTCTGTAAAAAAGCCCATCGTTAAGAGAGCCGATTAAAATACCCACGCCATCTATATGTAGCACACTCGTTACGTATGCACTTTCAAGTGTTGTTTGGTCACCAATTTTTTCAATGCCACGGTCTGTAAAGTAATATGCCCCTTTACTAGTACCAATCACACCAAAGTTTGTTTTATCCAATACGTAGGTAATAAACTTACTACCTAAAAAAGCGTTATATGCAAAAGGCGTTAAACCAGCATAATTTAATCGATATAAACCGCGTCCGGTACCAATCCAAAAACCGCCTTTACTAGAGCGACTTATTGCAAATACCGGGTTATCGCGAAGCGCTCGACCAGGGACGGTATAGAGTGTCTTGTTTTCAAAAACAAATAAGCCGCGCCCTGTGGCTATATATAATCGTTCACCATCGAATTGTAGATCGTGTACTGACGCGTATCCATATTTACTACTTGGAACTAAATTAATAAAACTTTTATCTAAATCGAAATAACCAATGCCGCTTTTGTTAGCAACCCACAGTTTTCCATCTGGAGCTTGGCTAATAGCCATAACAGACTCGGTCATATCTGAAACTGCTGAATGCCTTTCTACCCGCCCTTCATGGGCAAGCCATAAGCCTTCACTAAAACTTGCTAACCAAACGTTATTTTTATCATCTCTAAAAATATCAGCAAACCATATGCTTTGATCAAGTTGGCTTGGCTCTACCCATTGCCACTCACCGGTTTTATCTCTAAATAATAAACGTCCATAAGTCGAAACCCATAAGCCACCATCGGTATCACTCATAAACTTATATACGGCTGAGTTATTTGCATTAGGTAAAGGAAAAGGTCTTAGTTCGTCATCTAAATCTAAAAAGTATGCACCTAGCTCAGAGGCTATATACAAATTACCGTTTAAGAATGATAAATCGTGCACTATGGTTTGCGCTAAGCGCTCTGGTAACGATATTTTAGCGGTAAGCTCTAAACGTAGTTTAGAGAAATCTGATGAGTTTTTAGTAAGGCGTAATAAATGACGATCATTAACCAGCCAAATACCTTCAGGAGAGAGTGCCATTTGGCTAACAGAGCCAACAATTTGGGTAATTACGGTAGCATTAACAATAGGTAGGGGGCCATTTACTTGAGTGCGTAAATCAACTTGCCCTCTATCTACATAGTATAAACCATTAGCCGCAATCCATATGCTGCCTTTAGAGTCCTCAAGAATATCTCTTACTGGACCTTTAATATTAAACTCTTGTGCTGCAAATGTGGCAGGATTAATAACTACCAAGCCACTTTTAGTACCTACCCACAATAAGCCACTAGAATCGACTAAAAGTTTATTAATACCATTACTAGGCAAGAACGGGCTATTTTGCGTGTTGTAGTTTGTAAATGTTGTGCCATCAAAACGGCTTAAGCCAAACTGAGTACCAAGCCACATATAGCCTTGCTGGTCTTGTACTACGCTTTTAAGTGATTGCGAAGGTAGACCATCTTTTATATTCCATTGCTTAACTACGTAATCACTAATTGAAGCCCAACTTGGTGTCGCGCACAACATCAGTACACAAACCAGTAAAAATCGCATCATATTGCTGCCACCTAGTTAAACAAATCAAATATAAAAAATTAAAAGGGTAGTAAACCCACTTTTATTAGCGCCTGTAAGCATATAAGCGAAAAAACGCCCGCAAGTATATCATCGGCCATAATACCTAAACCACCATGTACTCGTTTGTCTAGCATACGGATTGGGCCAGGTTTTGCTATATCAAAAAAGCGAAATAACAAAAAACCAACGAGTAATGTTTGCCAGCTAAGTGCTGCACCAATCATTGTAATGTAATAACCTGCCACTTCATCCCATACAATAGCAGGATGGTCGTGCACGCCTAAATCATCAGCCGTTTTACCACAGGCCCATATACCAAATATACTGATCACTACGGCAAACACAATTTGCAACCATAGCGGATAATACATAGTCATAAAAATGAATGGCAGTGCAGCAAAAGTGCCAAATGTACCAGGTGCTTTAGGGGCTAACCCAGTACCAAAACCCAAACCAAAAAACTGATGTGGGCGCTTTAAATTAAACTTTCGGTTTTTGTTCAAACCAGCTCCTTTGCAAAATGCTCAAAACCTTGCTGCTTAAAATCAAACTTCTCACCGTTGTGTAAAAGTTCAATTTGACCATCGCCACTTTTAATTTGGCCTATGCATGTTGCATCTACACCATATTGACGCAGTTTTATATCTAGCATACTTTTATTGCTATCAGGTACAGTAAAAATTAATTCGTAATCATCACCGTAACTTAGAATAAATGGCAACTGCTGATTAAAATCAAGGCTTGCTTGCATTGCATCTGAAGTCGGAATACTTTCAATATTCACAACTGCATTTACTTGCGACATATCAAGTATATGACTTAAATCAGCGATTAAACCATCTGATACATCAATAGCCGATGATGCAAGGCCTCGCAATACCTGCCCAGCAGCAACACGCGGTGTTGGAAAGTCAAAGCGCTTATTTAAGTACTTTAAATGCTCTGGCTCAATACTTATACCTTGTTTGCGAGACTCAATTGCAAGTCCAGCGTCACCTAGCGGACCTGTAACATAAATCCAATCACCCACTTTCGCACCACTACGGCGAAGTGCAGTACCTTCTGGTACAGTCCCTTTTGCACAAATAGTGATAGTTAATGGACCTTGCGTAGTATCGCCACCTATAATTTGCACATTAAAGTATTCTGCAATTTCATGCATGCCTTCAGTAAACTCTTCAATCCACTGTGGGTCAATACTTGGCAAGGTTAACGCAACTGAAACCCATGTTGGCTCAGCGCCCATTGCCGCTAAGTCACTTAAATTAACAGCAAGCGCTCTGTGACCTAATGCACGAGGGGAAATATCATCAAAAAAGTGTACGCCAGCAACAAGAGTATCTGTTGTAACGGCAAGTTGGCAGTTTTTTGGAACGGTTACTAAAGCGCAATCATCCCCTATACCTAGGTTTACATCACGACGGGTGATCCCGCGACCTTTAAAGTAGCGGTTAATTAATTCAAATTCCTTCATACACAAAAAAGCCGGCCTATGCCGGCTCCCCTCTTTAACGGTTTACTTACTTGCGTAAATGCTTAACAGCTTTATCAAGTACACCGTTTACAAATTTATGGCTGTCTTCAGCGCCAAATATTTTGGCCAGCTCAATACCTTCGTTGATAGCAACTTTATAAGGTACATCTTCACGGAACTTAAGCTCATAGCTGCTTAAACGTAAAATTGCGCGCTCAACCATATCTAAGTCATTAAACGGACGTGTTAAATGTGGTGATACAGCTTCGTCTAGTTGCTTATAATTTACAGCAACACCCGTCGCTAAATCTTTAAAGTATTCAACATCAATTTTAGTAACGTCTGTTTCGATCAACATTTGTTGTTCGATATCGGCAATTAAATTGCCACTTATTTGCCAAGAATAAACGGCTTGGAGTGCTAAGATACGTGCTTTACGTCTTGCTGCTGGTTTCACAAAAATTCCTTAAACTTAAATTTTATCTAACACATTAACCATTTCAAGCGCGCCTAAAGCAGCTTCGCCGCCTTTATTGCCCATTTTGGTGCCAGCACGCTCAATTGCTTGTTCAATGCTTTCTGTGGTTAATACGCCAAATGCAACCGGGATATCATACTCAAGTGATACTTGCGCAAGACCTTTGTTTGATTCGCCAGCAACTAGGTCAAAGTGTGGTGTACCACCTCTGATCACTACGCCTAATGCGATGATTGCATCATACTCTTTTTTTGCCGCAACGCGTTTAGCCGCTAAAGGTAATTCTACCGCGCCTGGTACATAAATAACGGTAATGTCGTCATCAGATACGCCACCAGTGCGTTTTAGCTCATCAACAGCACCTGCAAGGAGGCTGCTACCGATAAAGTCATTAAAACGAGAAATGACAATGGCAAACTTTTTGCCAGGAGCGTACTTACTACCTTCAATAATTTTCATTTGATAACCCTAAAAATAAGTTCAAGCGGTTGCGATTGCGCAAAAATTGCTGCGCATCATACCATAAAAATAAAATAATAGCCTAGTTTAAGCGTGATGCTTATTGTGGCTCAACATAATCAACAACTTCTAAATGAAAGCCCGAAAGTGCATGGTACTTTTTAGGGCGACTCATTAATCGCATTTGTTTAATTCCAAGATCTGCAAGTATTTGCGAGCCTACGCCAACAGTACGAGATGTACCTTTGAATTTACGAGGCGTAACGCTTTCGCCAGCATCAGCTGCTGCGAATGCTTTTACAGTTGCCTCTAATTCTTCAGTGCTTTCTTGCTTACCTAAAATAACTAAAGCACCTTCATTTTTAGCGATATAAGCCATTGCTTCTGAAAGGCCCCAACTACGGTCAGCACTTCTATCTGAAAGTAGGATATCGTTAAAGGTACTTTGCAAATGTACACGTACATTTGTCGGTTCTTGCTCTTTTATATCGCCTTTAAGCAATACGTAATGTAATTGGCCGTCAATTGTGTCTTTGTAAGTAACTAAATCAAATTCACCGTGAATAGTTGGTAACTTACATTTTGCAACTTGCTCAATTGTTGTTTCATTTAAGTTACGGTATTCGATTAAATCAGCAATAGTACCAATTTTAATATCATGCTCTTTCGCAAAAACTTCTAAATCAGGGCGACGCGCCATGGTGCCATCGGCATTAAGTATTTCAACAATAACAGATGATGCTTCAAGCCCAGCTAAACGCGCTAAATCACAGCCAGCTTCAGTATGTCCTGCGCGAGTTAATACGCCGCCAGGTTGTGCCATAATTGGAAAAATATGACCAGGCTGCACGATATCACTTGGTACTGCGCCTTTAGCTATAGCCGCTTGCACTGTACGCGCTCTATCTGCTGCTGAAATACCTGTAGTAACACCCTTTGATGCTTCTATCGACATTGTAAAGTTAGTCGAAAATGCAGCACCATTATTTTTAACCATTAAAGGTAAATCAAGTTGTTCACAACGCTCTTGCGTCATAGTTAAACAAATTAAACCACGGCCATGAGTCGCCATAAAATTAATAGCTTGTGCACTAATATGCTCTGCGGCAATAATTAAATCGCCTTCATTCTCTCTATCTTCATCATCCATTAAAATAACCATTTTACCGGCTTTAATATCGTCGATGATTTCTTGTGCGCTGTGTAAATTCATAAATTTGCTCGTATAAGTTATCAGTTTCGTTATTTAATAAAACCCGCTTTAGCGAGTAAGCTCATCGAAATATCAGAGCCCGTTGGTTGCTCTGCACCTTTTATAAGGCGCTCTAAATAACGTGCAATTTGATCGACTTCTAAATTAACTTGAGTGCCTACTTTAAAGTGAGCAATTGTGGTTTGCTCACTCGTATGTGGGACTATTGTTAATTTGAATTTATTACCTTCTACAGCGTTTACTGTAAGGCTTATACCATCAATACATACCGAACCTTTGTACGGGATGTATTTCATTAAATTTTCTTCGGTTGTAAGCCAATATTCTGTTGCTCGAGCGTTTGCTGTAATGCTTGTAATAGTTGCTATGCCATCAACATGGCCAGATACTAAATGACCGCCTAAACGCGAAACAGGTTGCATGGCTTTTTCAAGATTCACCGTTTGCCCTAAAGCATAGTGAGCAAAAACGGTTAAACCAATCGTCTCGTTAGATAAATCAGCACTAAAACCGTCAATATGTTTATCAACTACGGTTAAGCAAACGCCATTGGTTGCAATGCTGTCGCCTAGCTTTACGTCTTCCATATCAAGGTCAGCACTTTGGATACGAATGGCTAAGTCGCCTTGTTTTTTTTGTAATAAAGCAATTTTGCCTGTGGCTTCTATTATCCCAGTAAACATAGCGCTACTCTTTTTATTAAGTGATTTTAATGAGTTTTTAACGCGGTGATACGTAAATCGTCACCAATGCGCGCACATTCATTAAATGTTAAATCAACGGTGTTTTGCATACTCGTCAATTCAGGAAAATTAACTAAACTTTTTGCATCATGGCCCATTAATTTAGGCGCCAAATAAAAAACAAACTCGTCAACTAAATCAAGCTCTGTCATTTTACCAGCAAGTGTTGCTCCGCTCTCAAGCCAAACATTATTAAACTGCAGTTGCCCAAGCTTTTCTAAAACAGCCTGTAAATCAACTTTGCCGTTACTTTCACTTACTTCAATATGCTTTACAAAATGCGGCCATTGCAGTGATTTATCAACCTTAGTCGTAAATATTATTACATCACTTTGGATTTTAAATAAAGCAAGGTTGGGCGTTAAACGATTCTGTGAATCAATTATAACACGCACGGGCTGGCGAAGCGGTAAATCGGTAGGTAGCGTGCAAGGCAACTCGCTTAGCCGCACATTAAGTTTAGCATCGTCTACTAACACGGTATCGGCACCGGTTAAAATAGCGCAGCTTTGCGCTCGGTATAATTGTACGTCTTGGCGAGCAGCGGGACTTGTGATCCACTTACTTTGCCCATTTTTAAGCGCTGTTTTACCATCTATGCTTGCTGCCATTTTACAGGTCACATAAGGTAAGCCTTGTTCCATTCGCTTAAAAAAGCCAACGTTAAGTGCGCGAGCTTGTGATTCAAGTAATCCATAAGCAACTTCAATACCGGCATCGCTCAGTATTTTAAGGCCTTTGCCTGCAACTTGTGGGTTTGTATCAACCATAGCGGCAATTACTTTTACAACGCCCGCCTTTTTTAAGCCTTCAGCACACGGTGGCGTACGCCCATAATGACTACACGGTTCAAGCGTTACATAAGCCGTTGCACCTTGTGCATTATTGCCAGCTATTGCCAGTGCATTTACTTCAGCATGGCCTTGACCTGCTAATTGATGAAAACCCTCACCAATTATTTGATTATTTTTAACTAATACACAGCCAACATTAGGATTAGGCGTGGTAGTAAACCGGCCTTTTTTGGCAAGCTCTATGGCGCGTGCCATATACATTTCGTCATGTTCGGTAAAAGGAACTTGGTTAAGCATTTATTATACCAATTGCGTTAAATAAGTGGTCTATTATAGCGCTAAGAAAATAGCGCAATAACAAGGCGAAAATTATGACATGTAGTTGTTCTATATGAATAATTTTTAACGCAGTGAGTGCGCTATTTAATGCGATAGAATGATCATGTTTTTAATAAAATTGGTATTACTCCCCTAAGCGGGCAATTTCTTCGCCAAATTCGCGTATATCTTCAAACGAGCGATAAACAGAGGCAAATCTTACGTACGCTACTTTATCGAGTTTTTTGAGGGCTTCCATAATGCATTCACCCACCAAATGGCTTGAAATTTCTCGCTCACCCGTTGCGCGTAGTTGCGATTTTATTATATTCACCACTTCGTCTACTTGCTCTGTGCTCACTGGGCGTTTTTCGAGTGCGCGATTTAAGCCATTTAATAATTTATCTTCGTTAAATGGTTCGCGGCTGCCGTCTTGTTTAATAACACGAGGCATAACCAGTTCAGCGCCTTCAAATGTAGTAAAGCGCTCGTGGCAGTCGTTACACTCACGACGCCTGCGAACTTGATGGCCTCCGCCAACAAGGCGTGAGTCAATAACTTTAGTATCTTTTGCGGTACAAAATGGACAATGCATAGCTCGGTACTTCCGTTTTAAAACAAAAAAGACCGCTATTTAGCGGTCTTTTATCTTAGCAAAAAAATAGGGCCTGTTGTGCTCTAAATTACTGCTGCTTATGCAATTAAGCGTAAACAGGTAGTTTTGCACAAATTGCTTTTACTTTTTCTTTAACTTGCGCCTGTACAGATTCATCAGTGATGTTATCTAGTACGTCACAAATCCAGCCAGCAAGCTCTTTTGATTCTTCTTCTTTGAAACCACGACGAGTGATTGCAGGAGAACCAATACGCAAACCAGATGTTACAAATGGTGAGCGTGGATCGTTCGGTACTGAGTTTTTATTAACTGTGATGTTAGCGTTGCCTAGGGCTGCGTCTGCATCTTTACCAGTGATATCTTTATCGATTAAATCAAGTAAAAATAAGTGGTTTTCAGTTTTGTCAGAAACGATTTTGTAGCCGCGCTCTTGCATTACAGCAACCATTGCTTTTGCGTTTTTAACAACTTGTGTTTGGTATACTTTAAACTCTGGTTGAAGTGCTTCTTTAAATGCCACTGCTTTTGCTGCAATAACATGACATAAAGGACCGCCTTGGCCACCAGGGAAAACAGCGCTGTTAAGCTTTTTGTAGATTGCTTCGTCGCCACATGCAGAAATAATCAAACCACCACGAGGGCCTGCAAGTGTTTTATGCGTAGTTGTAGTTACAACGTGTGCATGAGGAACAGGGCTTGGGTAAACGCCTGCCGCAATTAAACCCGCAACGTGAGCCATGTCAACAAACAGATAAGCACCGATTTTGTCAGCAATTTCACGGAATTTAGCCCAATCAACAATACCAGAGTACGCTGAGAAACCACCAATAATCATTTTTGGCTTGTGCTCAAGTGCTAGTGCTTCAACTTGTGCGTAATCAATTTCGCCCGTTGCTTCATCTAGTCCGTATTGGATTGCATTGTAAAGCTTACCAGAGAAGCTTACGTGAGAACCGTGAGTTAAGTGACCACCATGAGCTAAGCTCATACCTAATACAGTATCGCCAGCGTCTAATAATGCTAGAAAAACAGCAGCATTAGCTTGCGAACCAGCATGTGGCTGCACGTTAGCGTAGTCAGAACCAAATAATTCGTTAGCACGGTCAATTGCTAATTGCTCAACAACATCTACATGCTCACAACCGCCATAATAACGTTTGCCTGGGTAACCTTCTGCGTATTTGTTTGTAAGCTGTGAACCCTGCGCTTCTAGTACGCGTGGGCTACAGTAGTTTTCTGAAGCGATTAGTTCGATATGCTCTTCTTGGCGAGCAGTTTCTTTGGTTATCGCGTCAAATAACTCTGGATCAAAATCCGAAATATTCATGCTACGTTCTAACATTGGGGTCTCCTAGGGCAACGTGTATGGTGTTTTTTAGAGGCTTTATTGTACGCTTTAAACGACTCTTTGCCTACGCTCTTAAGTTGAGGATATTTAAACAGGGATTGAAACTATTTCACAGCTCTTTTAAGATGATATTTTTTTATAAAGCCATAATAATTTTAAATGAATTATATTTAATTAGTAAATATAACTAAGTGTATTCATCCGTATAAAGTTATAAAAAAAGCGGCTCAAGCCGCTTTTCCTTTTAATTTAACTTAGCCTAATTTAGCGAGCATTTCGGTACGTAACTCGTCGTAATCGGCGTTCATATCGCTTGCTAGGCATGGTTTTGCTAGTGCATCAGCAAGTGGTTTTGGCATACCTAATTCAATATTTAGAATACCCTCTACGCTTTCTTTAAACTTAGCAGGATGAGCTGTCGCTAAAAAGATACCCGCTGTACCAGGTGCACGATTTTCAACAAGACCTTGGTAAGCAATAGCAGTATGAGGCTCTGCAACATAGCCCGTTTGTTGAATTTTTTTCATCACGGCTTGCGTGTCTTGCTCGTTTACGCTTGTTGAATAAAAATTATCGTAGCTAAACCAGTTATTATCTAACATTGTTTGTACACGCGGCCAATTGTTTGGCTTACTTACATCCATCGCATTTGAAAGCGACTCAAGCGTTGCGTTTGGCGTCCAGTTTTTATCAAGCATAAAGCGCGGCACAGTATCATTTTGATTTGTTGTTGCGCTTAATTTACCTACAGGTAAACCAATAACCGCACCAATCATTGCGGCGCACACATTACCAAAGTTACCACTAGGTACTGATATATGTGCTGTTGCGCGTTTTTCTTTTGGTAGCAGTGCAATCGCTTCAAAGTAGTAACAAACCTGAGCAACTAAACGGCTAATATTAATTGAATTAGCTGAGTTAAGCCCAAGTGTTGATTTAACTTCTTCATCTAAAAAGGCATTTTTAACTAGCTCTTGGCAATCATCAAAGCTGCCCTCGACTGCATAACAATGAATATTGTTACCTAGCGTAGTAAATAGCTTTTGCTGAGCAAGTGAAATTTTGCCTTTAGGGTATAAAATAACAACATCGATATTTGGTTTATTGTAAAAAGCATGCGCAACGGCTGCACCGGTATCGCCCGATGTTGCTGTTAAAATAGTTACTTTCTCGTCTTTATTAAACTGCGTTAAACACTCTGCCATAAAGCGACCACCAAAGTCTTTAAACGCAAGTGTAGGACCATGAAACAGCTCTAAACAGTATGTGTTCTCTTCAACTTCCACCAGCTTAACTGGAAAGTTAAATGCATTTTTAACCATTTGTGCCACGGTATCGCTTGGTAGCTCATCACCAATTAGGTGCGATAATATTTTGCCGCTGCGCGTAACAAAGTCCATATCAAGCAATGCATCAACATCGGACAGTGGCGGCAGTGATTCTGGGAAAAATACACCTTGGTTACGACCCAAACCTGTTTTTACGGCTTCAACGAACGACACTTTTTGTGAGCTATCTTTTAAATTATGTAATTGCATGACTAACTATCCTATAAAACTGTTAATTGACGCGTGCCGTCGTTATCTAATTTACAAATGTGGCAAAAGCCTTGCTCGTTAATGTAATTGGTTTCTAACCACTGCGCGCATTGCTGTGCAGCTTCAAGTGTTTTACACACACTAAATAAGGTTGGTCCTGCGCCCGAAATACTGACTATTTCAGCGCCCAGTGCTGGCAAGCTTGCTTTGGCTTCACTAAAACCTTTTATAAGCGGTGCGCGGTAAGGTTCTGCTATTTCATCTTTCATTATGCTTAGCGCATCGTCAAAACGGCTAGTTAACAGTAAGCTACTAAATGCCGACAAACGCTGAGCAAACTCAACACTTGCATGCATGCTCAACTCTTTTGGTAAAACAGAACGCGCTTTTGCGGTATTTAGCGAAAAACCAGGAAATGCAGCAACGTAATACCAGTTTTCATCAACCGGCAGTGCAATCGATTTATCAGGAATTAAATCACCTGTTAGCTGCAAACCACCTAAATAACATGGCGTAATGTTGTCGTAATGACGACCGCCGCTTACCACAGCTTCAAAGTCAGCCATAAGCTCAATTAGCTCAACCTGGCTTAAATTAGTCTGTGCAAACTTATCAAGAGCAGCAAAGGTAGCCACTACCGAACACGCACTAGAGCCAAGCCCTGAGCCAATTGGTAAGTTCTTTTTAAGCTCGAGCTTTACGCTTGGCATATTAGGCGCAACATGCGCTCTAAAATGCACTAAGCACTGGTACGCTAAATTTTCATTAGCATCACTGGGTAACTTGTGAGCGTACTCGCCTGTGCAAATAAACTCATCGCTTGGTGCTGCGCTTACAACGGCTACATCACCTAACAAACTGCCATCAATTGGCGCAAGCGCTGCGCCAAGTGCATCAAAACCCACTGCAAAATTACCAATAGACGCCGGAGCATAGACTTCAATCATAACGAGCTCCTAGCGCGATAACGTTTTTAAAATATCAGCAAATACACCTGCGGCTGTTACTTCCGAGCCGGCGCCATAACCACGAATTACAAACGGACGTGGCTGGTAGTATTGGCTTAAAATAGCCAGTGCGTTTTCGCCATCACGAATGACACTAAGCGCATGCTTTGCATCTACCGCTTCAATACCTACTTTACAGTGGCCTTCTTTAATTGTGCCTACATAGCGAAGTACCCTACCCTCGCTCGCAGCGCTTTTGATACGCTCGTTAAAATCAGCATCTAGGCTTGGTAGTTTTGCCATAAACTCATCAACACTATCACCTTGTGCAAAACCTTGTGGTAATACTGACTCAACTTCAATATCGCTTAGCTCTAATTTCATACCGGCTTCGCGAGCAATGATCAATAACTTACGTGCTACGTCGGTACCCGATAAATCATCACGAGGATCTGGCTCAGTAAAGCCACTTTCTTTTGCCTTAATAGTTGCCTCTGAAAGTGATAAACCATCTTGAAGTGCGCCAAACATATACGAAAGTGAGCCTGATAAAATACCGCTAAATTCTAATAACTCATCACCAGCACCAAATAATGACTGTAAGTTGTCGATTACTGGTAAGCCTGCACCAACGTTTGTTTCGTATAAAAATTTACGATTATTCTTTTGTGTTGCTGCAATTAAATCTTGGTAATACGTGTATGAACTTGTTGTTGCTTTTTTATTGGCAGCTACTACATGAAAACCTGCATTTAAAAAGTCTACGTATTGCGCAGCAAGTGCATCAGACGACGTACAATCAACAAGCACTGGATTTACTAAATGATTTTGCTTAACAAACTGCTCTACTAGTTTTAAATCAAACGCCTGCTCAGATGAGGCCAATTTTTGCTGCCAATCACCAAAAGCAATACCTTCACTATCAAGGTGTAATTGGCGAGAGTTAGCAACACCATACAAGTTAAGTTTAATATTACGTTTTTCAAGCCACGCTTGTTGGCGCTCAAGCTGATTAATAAGCTCTTGCCCTACTAAGCCACAACCGAGTAAAAACACATCAATTGACGGCACATGTGTGAAAAAGTTTTCATGACATATTTTAACCGCGTCGTTACAAAGTTCGCCATCAATTACGGCTGAAATAGCACTTTCAGTAGAATCCTGTGCTATTGCAACAATGTTTACTTGAGCTTGTGCAAGCGATGCAAAAAACTTAGCCGCTAAGCCACGGTGCGCGCGCATGTTATCGCCCACTAAAGTAACAATGGCTAAATTACGTTGTACTTGTACAGGCTCAATAAGCCCTGCTTGTAATTCAAGTTCAAATGCAGTTTGTAACGCATCCAGTGCAAGCGCTAGGTCTGTTTCGTGTACACAAAAGCTAATGCTAAATTCACATGATGACTGCGTGATCAATACAATTGATACGTTATCGTGAGCAAGCGCGTTAAATACCTTAGACGCCATACCTACTTTGCCTTTCATGCCTGGCCCTGAGACAGTTAGCATTGCAAGGTCTTGTAGGCTCGAAAGCGCTTTTACAGGCTCATCTGATGAATAATCGTTACCAATTAATGAGCCTTGTGCGTCTGGGTTATGCGTATTTTTAATTTCGCACGGCACGCCTGCTTTAGCACACGGTAAAATTGTTTTAGGGTGAAGTACTTTTGCACCAAAATAAGAAAGCTCCATCGCTTCTTTATAAGATAAAAAATCTACTTTAGTCGCTTTTTTAATATAACGAGGATCAGCACTGTATACACCATCAACGTCTGTCCAAATTTGGCAAATTTCAGCTTCTAAACATGCTGCGGCAATTGCTGCTGAGTAGTCTGAGCCATTACGGCCAAGCGTTGTAAGTTCACCTTTGTCATTACTCGCTGTAAAACCAGGCATGATATAGATAGTTGCAGGGCTTTCTTTAAGCACAGCTTGAAAGCGAGCTTTACTTGCCACCAAATCAGCTTCTGCATCAATATAACCACCAGTTGAAGCGATACAGCTTGTTGCTTCTAAGTATCTTGCATCGTGCGAGTTCAATAAAGCCTGCATTAAAGAAACACTAACGCGCTCTCCAAAGCTAATTACAAATGCGCGAACTTGATCAGGGCAACATTGTATAAGTGACACGCCATCTAGTTTATTTTTAAGTTCCCTTAAGTTTGGCCAACTTGTAACTACTACACCACTTTTTTCAACGTCAGCTTTCAAACCTTCACAGCGGCTAACTAATGCTTGCCATTGCTGCGAAAAGTCAGAGCCTTGTTCTGCAGCACTTGCAAGTGCAACTAGCGAATCGGTCATTCCACCTGGAGCAGAAAGTACCAAAAGCATTTCATCTTTTAATTGTGCTTTAACTAGCTGAGCTACCTGTTGTAAGCATGCATAGTCGGCAAGCGAAGACCCACCAAATTTTAAAACTCGCATTGTTTATGTTCCTCATCCCATAAAACGAAAAAAGGCCTGTGTTCTAAGTGAACACAGGCCTTTAAATTTGTTGCACCGACCTATGCCACTATCCAGTAAGAATGATGGTTGTAATAATAATGGTCAGTACGCGATTAATTGTTTTCATATGTTAAGATTGCCTTAACAAAGGCTATGCTGTCAACCCTAAATTAAAAGATAAAACAGCCTTTTTTAACATGAAAAAACCTAATGAATGCCAAATTTATGCAATATTTCGTTTAAGTTAGATTTATTGATAGGTTTATCGATAAAGTCTATTGCGCCAAGTTGTGCGACTCGTTGCTTCATTTTTTCTTGTATATCGGCAGAAATAACTAAAACAAAGCACTCTATTTTTTCTGTTTTTATAGTCTCGAGTACTTGTATACCATCAACTTCGGGCATGGTGAGATCTAAGCACAATAAATCAAAGCTTTGTGCTCGTAAAAGTTCTAGAGCGTGCGCTCCATTTGTAGCTTGTTGTATTTGAGCGTCTATACATTCATTTAAACACCGCACGACTTGTTTACGGGCAACTGCAGAATCGTCACAGACTAATATCGAAAATTTCATCATGTTTACTACTACACAACCATCAAAGTTATTAAAAGGTTATTAAACTAATGCCTTCCATTGCATTTTAGACACTTTAACACGCCTCAAAGCACTCAGCGCATTAATAATTTAATACAATGATAAATATAGAATAAATCCGTTTAAGATATAATTAACCAAAGCAAATACTAATTAAGCCTACAATACATAACAGATAACGAATTTATTAATTTATACCTTGGTTTAAATACTTTGATACTACACGCTCACTTTTTGGATTTATCTTATTAAATTTTAACTTTTTTATTTATTTTTAGAGGTTTATTGACTAACTTTTAAATTACTATCGTAACGTTACAAAAATAATAAAGGATGAACAAGTCACTCATGTTACAAAAAAGTCTTTCTAAGAAGCTACTGACTAGCGTTTTATCCGTCTATTTTTTGCTTACCTTTGTAGTGACCTGTGGACAAGTGCTTGCTGAATACGTCAATACTAAAGACTATATTCGCGATGAACTTAGTACCTTACAAAAAACCTTTAGTCGCAGCTTAACACGTGCAATTTGGGAGCTTAATACCAAGCAAACAATTACAACAGCAGAAGGTTTACTCGCCATCCCCATGATTGAAGGGATTATTGTTCGAGACGACAGCGGCGAAATTATTTCACAGCTAGGGCGCTCTCTTGATATACACAAGCTATATAACCAACAGTTAGTACAAGAAGAGGTTATTTTAGAAGACGCAAAATCGGGTTTATTTGGTTATACCTTTCCACTTATTTTTGAATTTTCAGGTCGTGCTACTCAAGTTGGTGACGTTACCTTATTCTCAAGTCGAGAAGTTGTTTTTAGCCGCATTATGGTATCAATCTACTTTTTGATTGGTAATGCGATGATTAAAACCACCTTTTTGATCATCTTATTTTTAATGGCATTTAGAAAACTTCTTACAGACCCTTTAGCAGAACTCACTGAGCAACTAGAAAATTTAGAACTAGACGAGCTAGAAGGTCAACATATAGAAATAGAAACAGAAGAACATAATGAACTAAAAGTGATGGAGCAGTCATTTAACAAACTAATAGATAAAGTGGTTCAGTATAGAAAAGAGCTTGAACACACCCAAAAAGAACTCATTATAAGTAACGAAAAGCTTGATCAACACAACATACAACTTGAACAAGACGTAGCCCGTAAAACATCCAACTTAAGCCAAGCAATGATGGATTTACAGCAGCAAAAATACGAACTCGAAAAGCAAAAAATTGTCCTCACCGAAGAAGTAGACTTACGCCGCAGCACAGAGCTAGAGTTAATTACAAAGCAAACTGAATCTCAGCGCTATATAGAAGAGTTAAGCCTTGCACAGGAACGTTTACTAGGCACAGAAAAAATGGCTGCGCTAGGCGGACTTGTAGCAGGTATTACACACGATATAAACACCCCTATTGGGATAGGTGTAACGGCAATATCATTTTTACAAGAACGCTTAAATAAACTCGAAAATGCTTATACCGAAAAAACACTTTCGCCAAAAGCACTAGAAGAATTCATTAACGAAGCAAAACAAAGCACAAGCTTACTAACCACTAACTTAGATAGAGCTTCGGAGCTTATAGCTAGCTTTAAACAAATAGCGGTCGATCAAGCCAGTGAAGCAGTAAGAACCATTAACTTTAAAGATTACACTAACGAAGTAATACGCTCACTGCACCCAAAACTAAAAAAGACATCCCATACTATAAAATTAGAATGTCCTGATGATTTAGTTTTAAATCTACCTGCTGGGGCTATAAGCCAAATTTTTACTAACCTAATTATGAACTCACTTATTCATGGCTTTGAAGGTAAAAGCAACGGTGTAATGGATATTAAAATAAGCGCTGATGACACCAACTTAACTATTGATTACAAAGATGACGGTAACGGTGTTACTAACGAGCAATTAAAAAAATTATTTGACCCATTTTTTACTACCAAACGCGATGAAGGTGGTAGCGGATTAGGCACCCATATAATGCTTAATTTGGTCAAGCAAACCCTTAGTGGCTCTATTGATGCAACGAGTGAGCCGGGCAAAGGTCTGCGTTACTATATTCAATTTCCGAAGAACATGGCTAAGCCACTGCCTATTTTTGATAAATATGAATAAATAAAAGTATATGCATTAAATTATTAGGGCGTGTTGTTCTTTGGTGGTTGAATTTGCAGCAACATGTTTGGTTTTTAGGCAAGGCAGAGCCTATGTAGTGTGGTTATTCCCCATAAATAGGCGATAACGCAGCATAAATACCAAACATGCGCTGCCCTTTGGGTTCTTTCTAGGGACGATTAACTCTTTGTTGCTCGGTTTTTACTTAGTCCATAGGTTACAAACCTCGCGCCGCGATTTAATCGCCCCTAGATTGAACAAATTTCAATCCATAAAGTTCAACACGCCCTAGTAACAAATCAGTCATTTCGAGATGCTGTTTTTATTGCTATGATTGTACAAATTTTTCAAATGGATCAATTCCCCTATGTGGTTTAGTAACCTTATTTGTTACCGCTTTAAGCAAGACGTTTCATATACTCAAGAAGACTTTGATAAAGCATTAGAGCAAGATTTATTTCGCCCATGTACTGGTCAAGAGCTTGCAACATTTGGTTGGACAAAAGCGTTTGGAAAACATGGCGATACGCTATCGCATTTTTCTCAAAAAAGTATTCTAGTTTGCGCTAAACGCGAAGAAAAAGTACTCCCTGCTTCTGTTATTAATGAACTAGTTGCTGAGAAAGTTGATCTGATAGAAGCTGAAGAAAACCGCCCAGTTAAAAAGAAAGAAAAAGACGAATTAAAAGAAAACATTCTTCATACTCTTCTACCTCAAGCATTTAAAAAGTCGAGCTTACAATTTGCCTTTATTGACCAAGAAAACGGTTGGGTTGTTGTAAATAGTGGCAGCTTTAATAAAGCAGAAGAACTACTAGCACTACTTCGTAAATCGTTAGGAACGCTTCCGGTTGTACCTGCGTTTGCTAACTACGACCTAGATGTATTTTTAACTGATTGGTTAACTAACTTTAGTACACCAGAAGGTTTTGCTATTGGCTCAGACGCTGAACTTGAAGAAGCAGACGACAGCGGCGCACAAGTAAAGCTTAAAGGTCATGATCTATCGTGTGATGAAGTTAAATCGCATTTAGAAAGTGGTAAACGCGTAACTAAACTTGCACTTGATTGGCAAGAGCGTCTTAAGTTTATGCTGCAAAACGATGGCTCTATCAAACGTTTAAGCTACTCTGAAACTCTAAAAGAAGAAAACGCAGATATTCCTAAAGAAGATATGACTTTAAAACTTGATGCTGACTTTATTTTAGCTTCTGAAGAAATAAAGCAATTACTTGAAGAGCTAACTGCAGGTTTAGGTGACGTTGAAGATTTAGAAAAAGCGTAAATACCATAGTGCCTACCTGCATAAATATTTAAGCAATTTAATGAATTAAATAGCATATGTAAGTAGGTTGGTATAACAGATAAAAATCCGATAGCAGTTTACTGCTATCGGATTTTTTTATGAAATTTAGAAGCACTTATTTATATCTAAACCGCGAACAGAATTTAGCTAACGATCGACGTATTAAAACCTAAAGTAATCATCTTTTAAGTAGGATATTACAGCATGGTTCAAAGGTTCATCGAGGTAAGTTATGTAGAGTGATATGAGATTATCTATATACGCTTCAAGCTGGACTGCACAAAAGCTGAAATTTTTGATTTTAATTAAAACCATTAACTTACTTTGTGCAGATAACTTATTTTAGCTTTTAGCGTCTTCAACTTTAGGTTGGCGATATATTTTTATAATGTGGTATAAATTTACAAGCGACAATAAGCCGTTGGTAAAAATAACAGGCACTGCGCCAATGGCAACACCGTATGCAGTAAATACAATACAACCAAACATGTTGTACCAACGCAGTTTTACTACATCTGTCATTGTTAACGATGCAACCAATAAAGCTGATGCAATATAACCTAAATATTCCCAACTCAATTGTTCTCTCCTAGCCTTTAGGTTAGCATTACATGTACTGCTATCTTATGGCACTTGTAAGTATTGCAAAGTTACAACAAAATAAAAAAGCTAACCTGCTTAAAAAACCTGAAAAAGTTTGCCGGAAAATACCAGCAAATTCTTAAATCATTACACGGGAAATGAAGGTAAAATAATACTCTTAGCAAAGCTAATAATATTAGTAGCAAGTTAGCGTAAATTCTTAGTGTCTTAATGCTATCGTCATTAAGATGTAATAAATAGGACAAATGTCCGAAGAGCACATTGATGTTTCAATACCATTTTTCTAGTTACCTTGTTGATCAGCTTTTAACCTTTGCCGGTAGTAGCTATCAACAATCAAAAAAAGAAGTTCTGATCCATCAAGATCAGCCTTTAAGCAAGCTTGTGCTTGTACGCAGTGGCACTGTGTCGTTTAGTTACGACGTAGGTAATGGACGACGCCTGCTGTTAGGACAATTGGATTGTAACAACACCCTTATTGGTGAAATAGAAGCGCTAAATAATAATCCGTGTATATATACGGTAACGTGCTTTAGCGATGTCACTTATAACCTTATTGAATTAAGGCATTGGCGTGCTCTACTGCTTGAAAAACCAGAACTAAGCTTATACACAGCACAAACTATTGCGGCTAAGTTTCAGGAAAACCAAAAAATCAATTTAGATAAGTTATTACTACCACTTAGCTATAACATAGCTAAAGATTGCTTACTAAGGGCCGAGAACAACAACCCTACGCTACTTAGAGCCTACCCAACTGTAAATGCTGAAGCCGAACGTTTTGCTACCACTGAGCGAGCTTACAGACGTGTTGTTACAGAACTCGTAGAAAAAGGCTTGGTACTTAGAAGTAACGATGGCTTGCAAGCAGTCGATATACCAAAACTAAGTGAATACGTAGATAGCTTTGCTCAGCTTTAAAATAAAAAAAGGCCTTAACGGCCTTTTTTTATTTATGCAAATTACTAATTACTTCTCTAGCAAAATGTCATGAATTTTCGCAAGATCAGATTTACCAGCAATAATTTCATCCGGTGTTAAACCCGATAATTCATGCGGGAACACTAACCACTCTTCAGATTCATGAATATAATAATCTGGAACAGTGTCCACTTTTGAGTTTTTTGGCTTGTAGTACGGGCATGCAATACGAATATCACGTGGCAAGTTTAAGCGCATAAGCTCTGAAAGCTTTTCTTTTAATGCAACAATACTACGACCTGAGTCAAATACATCATCAACAATTAATAATGAATCACCTGCATTTGCGTTCTCTACAATGTAATGTAAGCCGTGTACTTTAATTTCTTTCGACTGTTTACCAATACCGTAATAAGACGATGTACGTACTGCAATGTGGTCAGTCTCAATGCCTTTGTAATCGTAATATTCTTGAACAGCAATACCGATCGGTGCACCACCTCGCCAAATACCAATAATAAAATCAGGACGAAAGCCATCTTGGTATACTTGTGCCGCTACGCGGAACGAATCTTCAAGCAGCTGTTGAGCTGTGATGTAGCACTTATCTGACATAATTAGAAACCCCAGTGGTGGATATAAGATTTGAGCGCAGCTTAGAGTTAAGCAAAAATTAAACTCAAACAGGTATTGGCGACTGATTTTACCGTAAATGAAATAAAATTGCTTGCCTGTAAATTAAAAAATAGGCACCCAAGGGTGCCTATTTTTAGCGTAAAAAGCGTAATTTAGTAAATATTATGCTTTTTCTTGTAAAGTACGAGCAACTGTACGCATACCTTGAGTTGTTGCACCCGCTGCCCATTGACTTGTACTGCCCATGTTAAATGCAGCCGCTAAATCGATGTGTACCCAGCCTTTGCCATCGTTTGGCACAAAGCGCGATAAAAAGCCTGCAGCATTCGATGCACCGCCATAACCGCCACCTTTTTGCGCACGGCTATTCGCCGTATCAGCATAAGGAGATGGGCAGTTTTGTTGATGCCATTTTTCAAGAGGAAGTGGCCAAGCAGCTTCCATTTCTTGAGATGCAAAACTCTCAACTTCACGTACAAGTTCTTTATCAAGTGCAAATAATGCATTGTACTCTTGACCAACAGCAACAAGCGCTGCGCCAGTTAGTGTTGCTGCATCAATAATAAGTGGAGCGCCAGTCTCACCTGCGGCCATTAGGCCATCTGCAAGTACTAAGCGACCTTCAGCATCGGTGTTTACAATTTCAACTGTCGTGCCATTTTTATAAGTAAGAATATCACCTAATTTGTATGCATGACCCGAAATTAAGTTCTCAGCACAACATAAAAACAGTTTAATACGTTTTTCAATACCACGGTTAATAGCCAATGCTAAACCTGCAGTTACTGTTGCAGCGCCGCCCATGTCGCACTTCATACCAAGCATACCTTCGCTTGATTTAATTGAGTAACCACCTGAGTCAAACGTAATACCTTTACCTACAAGCGCTGCACTTACTGGTGCATTTTCGTCGCCTGTTGGGTTGTAATCAAGCTCAAGCAATACTGGCGGGCGAACACTACCGCGACCAACAGCATGAATACCAATCCACTGTTGCTCTAGTAACGCATCACCTTTAATAATTTGGTAACTTACATGCTCAGGCGCTAATGATTGAATAAACTCAGCTGCTTTTTCAGCAAGGCTTTCTGGGTAAATGTCATCGGCAGTCCCGTTAACCATTTCACGTGCCCAAATTGCTGACGTTTTTAAGTGAGCAAGTTCTTTAATATCTGATTGTGCGTTATCAACAAACTCAACACCATTTAACGATTTTGGTGTTACAAAGCCTTGATAAAAAGCCCACTGGCTTTCTGTACACCAAGCATCGCCTGCTAATTCAACGTTTTTAATACCTTGGATTGCAATAGTACGACCAGCTTTTTGAACATTTTTCAATGTTTCTTGCTCAGACAAATGAACAGTTGCACCGCGCTCATTAAAAGACAATGACGCATTATCGCCCCAATGACTCGCTGCTGCTTGTTCGCTTAGTTGAACAACAAATTTTTCACTCATGTTAGAATACCCTTGCACTTAAATGTGCCACCGAGTTTACTATAGAGCGCTTAAGTTCCCAACAGCTTGAGATAAATAACATAAACCACACTGCTGTGCAGTATTTACGCTTTGGAAGTTATCATGAAGTACACGCCAACTCTGCAACCTGCCACCTTATTAAAACGCTACAAACGCTTTTTAGCTGATTTACAATTAAGTGATGGCAGTGAATTTACCACCCACTGTGCTAATACGGGTAAAATGACGGGATGCGCAGAGCCGGGTTTTGCTGCTTTTTATTCAACAAGCGATAACGCAAAACGAAAATACCCGCATTCATTAGAGCTTACGCAAAATAACTTATCGCAGCTTATTTGTGTAAATACAGCAGTGGCTAATAAAGTAGTAGAAGAAGCAATAAACAATAATGTAATAAGCGAGCTACTCGACTACAGTCAATTGCAAAGCGAAGTAAAGTACGGCAGCGAAAACAGCAGAATCGACTTTTTGCTCACTGACGAAAATAAGCCTGATTGCTACGTAGAAGTTAAATCAGTCACATTATTAAGCGAAGATGCACCACAAAGCGGGCAAGGCTACTTTCCTGATGCGCAAACACTGCGCGGACAAAAACATATTCGCGAACTAATAGAAATGATCGAACAAGGCCACCGAGCAGTATTACTGTTCGCTGTTTTGCATGAAGGAATAAATACAGTAAGTGCAGCTGCGCATATTGATAAAAAATACGCCACGCTATTAAGCCAAGCAATAATAGCCGGCGTTGAAGTATTAGCATACAAGGCCACAATTTCTGCTAATGAAGTTTTACTTCATAAAAAAATAGTATTTGCACAATAGTGTATTAAACCAAGGGATTGAACTAAGCGTAATTTGCAAAATAAGCAAAGTACTCAAATTAAAAAAAGTTATACAAAGTGAATTATAAAAATTAACTTGTTTTTAAAGCTTTTGCCCACATAACAAGGCAAGTTTTAGAAAGCGAATATGTGAATTAATTAAAAGTGTAAATAGACTATTAATACACTTTTTACTCAGTAAGCATGGTTGAAGCTAATTCGATTAATTAAAAATAAATTTGCCTAGGATATAAGATTCTGTTATTTATACCGCCGGCTAATGCTGAGGCATTAAATTAAGGATTTAGGAGAGAGTTATGCCAGACCAAAAGAAACATGGTTTATTGGCTCAAGCCGGTTTAGAACCATACCAAGAAAAACCAGGCGAAGAGTACATGAATGATGCACAACGTGCTCATTTTAGAGCGATTTTAGAAACTTGGCGTAATGATTTACGTAACGAAGTTGATCGTACTAAATCACACATGCAAGACGAAGCTGCTAACTTTCCTGACCCAGTTGACCGCGCTGCACAAGAAGAAGAGTTCTCTTTAGAACTTCGTACTCGTGACCGCGAACGTAAATTAATCAAAAAAATTGAAAAAACAATTAATTTGATTAAAGAAGATGATTTTGGATTTTGTGAGTCTTGTGGCATCGAAATTGGCATACGTCGCTTAGAAGCACGTCCTACTGCCGATTTATGCGTAGACTGCAAAACACTTGCAGAAATCAAAGAAAAGCAATCTGGACGCGGCTAATTAATACTTATTAATTAGTTATGTCTCCTACAGCCGTTACTGCGCCTATGCGTAAATATCGCGGTCGTTTTGCACCGTCTCCTTCTGGGCCATTACATTTTGGCTCACTTGTAGCGGCTGTGGGTAGTTATCTAGATGCAAAAGCTAACCAAGGAGATTGGTTAGTTCGTATAGAAGACATTGACACTACGCGCGTGGTTAAAAACGCCGACTCCGATATTCTTAATACCTTACATGCCTACGCCCTTCACTGGGACGAACCTGTTGTATATCAAACGCAGCGTCTGCCTTTATACCAAGATATTACCCACTCACTTTTAAAACAAAACCTTGTTTATGGTTGCACCTGTACTCGCAAACAAATAAAAGCCATTGGCGGTATTTATCAGGGGCATTGCCAAACACTTAATCATAATACTCAATCCGGTGCGCTTCGCTTAGTTCAGCAACATCCAACGACTCAATTTAATGACTTAATTCAAGGTGATATAACGGTAAATAGCGCCCTTTCCCATGAAGATTACTTAATTAAACGCAGCGATGACTTATTTGCATATCAACTTGTTGTGGTCGTCGATGATATTGCTCAAGGGATTAATCGAATTGTAAGAGGTGCTGATTTAATTGAGCCAACCGCTCGGCAAATTAGTTTATTTAAACAACTCGATAGCCCTGTGCCTGAATTTGCTCATTTACCTTTAGCGGTTGCCAAGCCTGGTTTCAAATTGTCTAAACAAAATTATGCTCCTGCCATTAGCAAACAAAATCCAAAGCCTGCTTTAATTAGTGCATTTGAATTTTTAGGATTGCCTGTTATAGCTGATTTAATCGATTTAAATATTGAACAATTAATCGCTTGGGGAATTAAAAACTTTAGCTTAAAACAGGTACCACAAGTATCCGAAATACAAATTTCTCAGCATCCACGTAGTCAGAAAGTCCAATTTACACATTTAAGTAAATAAAATAGCTAAAAACGGCTTAATTTCAACACATCAACTTAATTTTTAAACCCTGCTGGTATATGATAGCCGCCTAAATATATGCTAATTACGTCAAACAGCTTGTACTGGGCTATAACCGCCCCATTTGCTGTAACTTTTGATTGCGATGCAGAGTCAATCACACCTTCTAGGAGACAGACTATTATTTCCAAGCTTTTTCAATTTTGCCGACAAATAATCGGCCCGAATACCAGTGCCGAAAGCGCTTCTGTAAGCAGTGAACCTATTGTTGTCACTCGTGGTGAGCATGGTATTTCTCGCAAACAATTTAGCCCAAATGCAATCAAAGTATTATACCGCTTAAAAGACGGTGGCTACGATGCCTACCTTGTTGGTGGTTGTATTCGCGATATATTGTTAGGCCAACAGCCAAAAGATTTTGACGTAGTTACTAATGCCACGCCAGATCAAGTAAAAAAACTATTTAGAAACTGTCGCCTTATTGGTCGTCGCTTTCGTTTAGCACATATTGTATTTGGCCGTGAAATTATTGAAGTGGCGACTATGCGTGGCCACCACGAAGCGCAAGAAGACAAAAATCAAATAAGCCAATCAAGCGATGAAGGCCAATTACTACGTGACAACGTATTTGGCAGTATTGAAGAAGATGCAGAACGCCGCGACTTTTCAATCAATGCACTTTATTACTCAATCAAAGATTTTAGTATTCACGATTACGCCAACGGCTTAGCGGCAATTAAAGCTAAACAAATTGAGCTAATCGGCGACCCTGAAACGCGTTACCGCGAAGACCCTGTTCGTATGTTACGTGCAGTTCGCTTTGCTACTAAACTTGATATGAGCATTGCGCCTAAAAGTGAAAAGCCAATTAGTGAGCTTGCAAGTTTGCTTGATAACATTCCGCCAGCACGTTTATTTGAAGAAATTCTTAAGCTGTTTTTAAATGGCAAGGCCGAAGCCAACTTTTTAATGCTGCGTAAATACGGCTTATTCCGCTCACTGTTTCCTGAGCTTGATAAAATCTTAGATAAAAACCCAAGTGGCTTAGAACACACGCTTATTCAGCAAATGTTTCAAAATACCGACAAACGTATTAATGCCGATAAAAAAGTAACACCAGCGTTTATTTTTGCCGCACTACTTTGGTTCCCGCTGCTTGAGCGTACTAAAAAGATTCAAAGCCAAGAGCAACTTGCAGAATACGATGCTTTCGCACAAGCAATGAATAAAGTACTAAGCGATAACTCACAACACATTGCGGTTCCTAAACGCTTTACTTTAGGTGCTCGCGATATTTGGCATATTCAGCACCGTTTGGATAAACGCGCAGGCCAACGTGCTTACAGACTAACGCAGCAACCTCGCTTTAAAGCCGCCTACGACTTTTTACTCTTACGCGTAGATGCAGGCGAAACACAGCATACTGAGCTTGCCCAGTGGTGGACACAATACTTAAGCCAAGATATAAACGGCCAAAAAGAGATGGTTAAAAACTTAGGCCATCAAGGTGGTCCTAAGCCGCGAAAGCGCCGTCGACCTACTAAAAAGCCAGCTGAGTAATAACATGCACTGTGTTTATTTGGGTTTAGGTGCCAACCTAAACTCACCAAAAGAGCAGCTTGATAACGCGGTAATCGCGCTTAAAAAGCTGCCTAATTGTGAATTTATAAACGTATCGCATTACTATGCAAGTAAGCCTATGGGCCCACAAGATCAACCAGACTATATCAATGCAGTAGCGTGCATTAAAACGACCCTTGAGCCAGAGCAATTACTTGATTTAACGCAACGAATTGAACTTGAGCATGGTCGAGTAAGAAAGGCTGAGCGTTGGGGTCCACGCACACTTGATATAGATACTCTATTATTTGATGATCAAATTATAAATACGGTGCGCTTAACTGTGCCTCATTATGGTTTGAATAATCGCGAGTTTGTGGTTTATCCACTATTAGAGCTTGCACCTGAACTTATTTTACCTAGCGGCATTGCATTAAAAACCATTGCAAATAATTTACCGCTCAACGACTTACAACAATTACCTCTGTAATTAACCTAGGCTTTTGCCTGCGAGGATATTATGTCTAAAATAACCGTTTCTACTTTAAATAAAATGAAAGCAGAAAATAACAAGATTACTGCATTAACAGCCTACGACGCTAGTTTTGCAAAGTTATTTCATGATAACGGCGTTGAAGTTATTTTAGTGGGCGACTCTTTGGGCATGGTACTACAAGGCGGCGATGACACCCTTGGCGTAACCAATCAAGATATTGCATATCATACCCGCTGTGTACGCGCTGGTAGCCGCGAATTATTTGTAATTGCTGACTTACCTTTTATGACCTACTCAAGCGTAAGTGATACTTGT
Organism: Pseudoalteromonas sp. NZS71; assembly: GCF_015864715.1. NCBI lineage: Bacteria > Pseudomonadati > Pseudomonadota > Gammaproteobacteria > Alteromonadales > Pseudoalteromonadaceae > Pseudoalteromonas > Pseudoalteromonas sp. NZS71. Next base: position 40,798 of record NZ_JADYWS010000011.1, read on the forward strand.
AAAAATGCAGCTGAGCTTATGCGCGCTGGCGCAAACATGATTAAGCTTGAAGGCGGAGAATGGCTTTACGAGAGCATTAAAACGCTTACTCAACAAGGTATTCCAGTTTGCGGGCATTTAGGCCTTACACCACAGTCAGTACATGTATTTGGTGGCTTTAAAATACAAGGTCGCGAAGAAGACAAAGCACAAAAAATGATTGATGACGCAAAAGCACTAGAAGCTGCTGGCGCACAATTATTAGTACTTGAATGTATTCCAAGTGCACTGGCAAAACGCATTACAGACGCCCTAAGCATCCCAACAATTGGTATTGGTGCGGGCAGTTTAACTGACGGCCAAATACTGGTAATGCATGACCTTGTTGGTATTTCAGCAGGTTACATTCCTAAATTTTCTAAAAACTTTTTGCTCGAAACAGGCAATATGCCTGCAGCCGTTCAAAAGTATTGTACAGACGTTAAAAATGGCGCGTTTCCAAGCGCTGAACACGAGTTTAAATAATGCAGTCAATTACTGAAATCAGATCGTTACGTAGTCAAATTAAAGCATGGCGCCAAGCGGGTCTTAGCGTGGCACTTGTGCCAACAATGGGCAACTTGCACCGTGGGCATTTTTCGCTAGTAGAAAAAGCAAAAAACTTAGCCGATAAAGTCGTTGTGAGTATTTTTGTTAACCCAATGCAATTTGGTGCTAACGAAGATTTAGATAACTATCCTCGTACACTAAACGAAGATAAACAAGGCCTTGCAGAACTAGGCACTGATATTGTATTTACCCCAAGTGTAGAAACAATTTATCCAAATGGACTTGGCGCACAGAGCTTTGTAGATGTGCCTGATATTTCATTAGGTTACTGTGGTGGCTCACGTCCTGGTCACTTTAGAGGTGTTGCCACGGTAGTTACAAAATTATTTAACCTTGTACAACCCGATTACGCCTGCTTTGGTGAAAAAGATTTTCAGCAACTGCAAGTAATTAAAACCATGGCACGCGACCTATCAATTCCGGTTGAAGTTATTGGTGTACCTACAATGCGAGAAGTTTCTGGCCTTGCTATGAGCTCACGTAATGGTTACTTATCTGATGAGCAAAAAGCGACTGCAACCGTATTATTTAAAGCACTTAATACATGCGCTGAGCAACTTAAAAGCGGCGAAAAAGACTTCGTAAAACTTGAAAGCTTAGCTAAACAGAGCTTAGAGCAAGCTGGCCTAAAGCCAGACTATTTTGAGATTGCTCAACGAGATACATTAAAAACTGCTACAATCGAAGATACTCAATTTGTTATTTTAGCCGCAGCCTATTTTGGTGGTGTTAGATTGATCGACAATATTCAAGTCGAAATTTAATATTATTGCGACTCCATTTTAAGGATAAGAAGCATGCACACTTTAATAAAAACAAGCGTAGTCGCCCTTACTTTTGCACTATTAGTAGGTTGCCAAAACCAAGTTGAAAACCCTGAAATGAATCAGTGTGCTCAGCAAAATTACCAATGCGAAAGTACATGTGAACAGCAAACAACTGCTGAGGGCTTAAAGCAGCAAGTATGCTCTGGAAAATGTGTTGAGAGCTACAACCAATGTAAAGCACAAGCCGAAAAATTAGGTAATATTTAATTCCTTAAAGTTTTTAGTTTTAGGCACAAAAAAACCGCTCAATGAGCGGTTTTTTATTGCCTATGGTTTATCATACCAATTTTATTAAAAACATGACCATTCTAGCGTATTAAATAACTCACTAACTACGTTAAAAATTATTTATATAGAACAACTATGTATCATAATTTTAGCCTTGTTATTGCGCTATTTTCTTATCGCTATAATAACTCACTAATTTAATGCAATTGGTATTAGTTCAAACCAAGCTTTTTAAGTTCTGTTTTTACTAGCTTTGCAGAAAGTGGTACATAACCATCTTTTTCTACAATTTGCTGACCATCTTTTGAAAGTACCATTCTTAAAAATTGTTCTTCCATAGGTGATAGTGGCTTATTCGGGTGTTTATTCACATAAACATATAAAAAGCGCGATAGCGGGTATTTACCTTGCGCAACGTTATCAAGTGTTGCATCAACAAAGTTATCGCCTTTTTTAGCAAGCGGTACTGTACGTACGCCCGATGTTTTATAGCCGATACCAGAGTAACCAATTGCATTTAATGAAGATGAAATTGACTGTACTACTGATGCAGAACCCGGTTGCTCATTTACATTATTACGGAAATCACCTTTACACAGTGCTTTCTTTTTAAAGTAGCCATACGTACCTGATACTGAGTTGCGTCCGTAAAGTTGCACATCTTTAGCTGCCCAATCACCTGTTAGGCCGACATCGCTCCAACGATTAACTTGCTCTGGTGCGCCACATTTACGAGTAGATGAAAAAATAGCATCTACTTGGTCAATACGAAGACCTTCAATTGGGTTATCTTTATGTACAAATACAGCAAGTGCATCAATAGCTACGCGAACTTCTGTTGGCTTGTAACCGTAACGTTTTTCGAACGCTTCGATTTCTTTAGATTTCATTTTACGGCTCATTGGACCTAGGTTAGCTGTACCTTCGGTAAGTGCCGGTGGTGCAGTAGAAGAACCTGCCGCTTGAATTTGAATATTTACATTTGGGTAAATACGTTTGTACTCTTCAGCCCAGAACGTCATCATGTTGGCTAAAGTGTCAGAACCTACTGATGAGAAGTTACCTGAAACACCACTAATTTTTTGATACTCAGGAATATCTTGATCTAAAGCAACTGCTTGTGCAGATACGAAAGTTGTAACAGCCACACCCATTGCGGCAACTAAGTTTTTAAATTTCATGTAGGGTTCTCCGGTTTGTTCGTCCCATTTTCTAACTGCTGCCCACTCTAAAGTGAGTACATGACAGTTACATTACTCTTAAATGACACTTTTATGACTTTGCTTTTCAGCCTAATTACTTAGCTAGCGAAACTATCTTATCTATTGAAAATTCGAAAGAAAAACACGAACCTTTGTTAACTTCACTGCTAATATTTAATTTACTATCGTGGCGCGTTAGTACATGTTTTGTAATCGCGAGCCCTAAGCCTGAGCCACCTGTTGTTCTGCTGCGGGCTTTATCAACACGATAAAAACGCTCAGTTAAACGGTTAATATGCTCTGGCGCAATACCATCACCATTATCGGTAACACTAAAACACGCTTTATTGTTTTTGCGCTGCCAACATACTTCCACTTTGCCACCGGGTTTAGTGTAATGAATGGCGTTAAATACTAAATTAGAAAACGCACTACGCAGTTCATCCTCAGAGCCTTTAATATCGAGGGTTTTATCAATATTAAAAATAAGCTCATGGCCTTTGTCTTGATTAATTGAGTTTGCCTCAGTGTGAATATAACCAAGTAATTGCGGTACGTTTATGGCTTTATCATTGTCTTGGCGACGAGCACCTTCAATACGCGAAAGCGATAGTAATTGGCTGACTAAGCTATCCATGCGCTTGCATTGTTCAAGCATAGTATTTTGCGCTTTGTTCCACATTGCTGGCGGCGGCATCATGTCGCCATCCATCATCTCAAGATACCCAGTAACCACTGTAAGCGGTGTACGTAGTTCGTGTGACACATTGGCTACAAAGTCTTTACGCATCTGTTCTAGCTGTTTTAAGCGCGTTACATCACGCACAACAACCATAAGTTGCGTGCTTGCATAAGGCATTACCCTAAATTCTAGTACTTGCTCAATGCTATGGCCGTTATCCAGCTCAAGCGCGTCGTCAAATTCACCTTTGTGCATGTATTTAGCAAACTTAGGTTCGCGAATTAAATTATCAAGACGCTGACCATGATCGGTTGGCCACTGCAAACCAAGCACTTTAAGGGCTAATTGATTACACCACACAATACTTAAATCGTTTTGTAATACCACTACCGCATCAGGTACTGCTTCAGCTCCATCGCGAAAGCGACGAATTAAATCAGCAAGCTCATTACGTTTTTTACGATTACGGTGCTGTAGATGATAAATACCTTCAAACACTTGCTCCCATGCACCCTCGCCCTCAGGTGGATTAAAGCTACGTTGATTAAGTAGCCAATCGCTCAAACGATAAAGTTGATGGTAGTGCCAAATAAGGAGGGAAAAAGATCCTAAAAATAAAAGCAAAAATGGCGCGCCAACTAGCACACCAATTAATAGTAAGGGTAAAAAATAGATAAACAGGCGCTTTACTAACGCCTGCTTATTAACAACTCGATACATACACTCACTTTACCTTAGAGTAGTAATACATGCGTATTTCATACATTAGCTAAGCTTTAAGCTGATCACAGCTTACTTGAAAAACGATATCCCGCACCACGTACAGTTTGCACCAAACGGTCATGTCCAAGTGGGCCAATTGCTTTGCGCAGACGACGAATGTGCACATCAACCGTGCGATCTTCTACGTAAACATTAGTTCCCCATACATGATCAAGCAGTTGTTCACGGCTATAAACACGCTCTGGGTGAGTCATAAAAAAGTGCAGTAATCTAAATTCGGTTGGCCCCATATCAAGCTCATTACCTTCTGAGGTAACACGATGCGAAATAGGGTCTAGACGCAGGCCATGTACTTCAATAGCTTCTTCTAATGAGGTTGGCGATACACGGCGAATAACCGCTTTAATACGTGCCATAAGCTCTTTAGGAGAAAACGGCTTAGTTACGTAATCGTCAGCACCTACTTCAAGGCCACGTACTTTGTCTTCTTCTTCGCCGCGGGCTGTAAGCATAATAATTGGGATTTGGCGGGTGTGTTCGTTTTGCTTAAACTTTTTAGCAATTTGAATACCGCTTCCACCTGGTAACATCCAATCAAGTAAAACCATATCTGGGTAAGGTTCAACCATAGCTGCAATAGCAGAGTCGTAATCTTCTGCTTCAATTGCTTGAAATCCATTTTGCTCTAAAACAAAAATCAACATCTCCCTGATAGGAGCTTCGTCATCTACGACTAGTACTTTACGTGACATTCCAATTTATCTCTTACGCTATCGAATTAGTTTTCATTATTATGACTAAGTATGACATTTTTATGAAAGTGTAACGTGTAAATTAAAATGGTGGTAAAAAAAACACAAATTAGTGACAAAAAACCTCATTAACGTCATATTTTTAAAACCTTTTTAATATTTAACGTAATAATAAGAGATTTACGATAAATTTATAAATAGCTAATTTTTGAAATTATCTGCTTTTTGTCGCTAGTTAAATCATTAAATAATACAAAATTAGCTGGGATCATTGTTTTACTAACCAAGACATTTTTACAGATCGATCGTTTAAAAGTAGCTTTAAAGCTATTTTAAAATTAACAAACCCGCCTGTGTAACAATCAATACGTTTAAAAATAGATCTAAATTTTACTAAGCCCAAAATAAAGGATCAGATTTTTACCAAGCCGATCCACTCTCAGATCAGAGTTGTACCTAGTCAAAGCCATAAGTTGTTGATTGTTTATACAAATAAATAACGATCAAATTATCTCAGAGCCTAAAATAGCGAAAAAGTGTATTTGGCTTAGTAAAGTAATGATCCGAAAAGGCTGTGTTAGTAAATGCGTGATCCCAAAGTACGGCATTGATAGTACAGCGATCTGATCAATAGAAGCCGTAACCTGCAATATAAAAAGGGCTGACATTAAAAAAGCCAGCAACAAAGTTACTGGCTTAGGGCCTGTTGACCTTTCAGGATTAAAATTTGTTCAATCTAGGGGCGATTTAATCGCGGCGTGAGGTTTGTAACCTAGCGGGCTAAGTAAAAACCGAGCAACAAAGAGTAAATTGCCCCTAGGCAGAACCCTTCGGGCAGCGCATGTTTGGCATTTATTCCACGTTATCGCCTATTTATGGGGAATAACCACACTTCATAGGCTCTGCCTTGCCTAAATACCAAACATACTGCTGCAAATTTAACCTCGAAAGATAAACAGGCCCTAATAATGATCAATTATAAATTGATCTATTATCTAATTTTAGGGTCTAGTTCGCCGCTTAAGTATTTAAGGTGCATCTCATCAAGTGAAATTGGCTTAATTTTACTAGCCTGACCAGAAGTACCAAACGAGTTATAGCGCGCAACACAAATCTCTGTCATTGCTTTTGTAGCTTCAGCTAGGTATTTACGTGGATCAAAGTTAGATGGGTTAAGCGCCATATGACGGCGAATTGCACCGGTAGATGCCAAACGTAAATCGGTATCAATATTTACCTTACGAACACCAAATTTAATGCCTTCAACAATCTGTTCAACTGGCACACCATAAGTTTCTGGAATTTCGCCACCGTACTGATTAATAATTTCTAACCACTCTTGAGGAACTGAAGATGAACCATGCATCACTAAATGCGTGTTAGGAATACGTGCATGAATCGCTTTAATGCGGTCAATCGCTAAAATGTCATCTGTTGGTGGGCGAGTAAATTTATAAGCTCCGTGCGAAGTACCACAGGCAATTGCAAGTGCATCAACATGTGTTTTATTTACAAAGTCAGCCGCTTCTTCAGGGTCTGTTAGCATTTGCTCAGTGGTTAGTAACCCTTCTGCGCCAACACCATCTTCTTCGCCAGCTTCACCTGTTTCAAGTGAACCAAGTACACCTAGCTCGCCTTCAACCGATACGCCACAAGCATGCGCCATAGCAACAGTTTCGCGCGTTACTTCTACATTGTATTCGTAGCTTGAAGGAGTTTTGCCGTCGCTCATTAACGAGCCATCCATCATTACTGATGAAAAACCAAGCTGAATTGAACGCTGACATACACCTGGCGATGTGCCGTGATCTTGGTGCATAACAACGGGAATATGTGGCCATTCTTCAACGGCTGCTAAAATCATATGACGAATAAATGGAGCACCAGCATAAGCACGTGCGCCAGCTGATCCCTGAACGATTACTGGGCTGTTTGTTTTGTCAGCCGCTTCCATTATTGCGCGCATTTGCTCTTGATTGTTAACGTTAAAAGCAGGTACGCCGTAACCATGCTCTGCTGCATGATCTAAAAGTTGTCGCATACTGATTAAAGCCATTGGGTATTCTCCAATTTATCGACAGTAGTTCCCTACCATCTAGTTTGAACGGATGTGTTAGTTTGGCGTTATAACAACGCCACGAAAAACCACTGCTTTGCAGTAATATTCCGTCTAAATTAACTATTAAATTAGGGTGAGAGGTATTTAATAATTAATTGTCGGTGAGAGCTATTACCCCCTCACCTTACGCCACTAAAATTACTTAGCGCGCGACTCTAGCATTTCAACTGCTGGAAGTTTTTTGCCTTCTAAAAACTCTAAGAACGCACCACCACCAGTAGAAATATAAGAAACTTTATCGGCAATGCCGTATTTATCAATTGCGGCTAAGGTATCACCACCACCAGCAATTGAAAACGCATTTGAGTTAGCAATTGCTTGTGCAATAGCACGTGTGCCATTACCAAATTGGTCAAACTCGAACACGCCAACAGGGCCATTCCATACAACAGTGCCCGCATTTGCAATAATTTTTGCAAGCTTGCTCGCTGTATCAGGACCAATATCAAAAATCATATCGTCGCTTGTTACTTCGCTTACATCTTTAAGCGTAGCTACAGCAGATTCGGAAAACTCATTACCAACAACTACGTCAGTCGGTACCGGAATTTCACCATTATTAGCAATCGCTGCTGCACATAAGCGGTTAGCTTCATCCATTAAATCTGGTTCGTAAAGCGATTTACCAACTGGGCTACCTGATGCAGCAATAAAGGTATTTGCAATACCGCCACCGGTAACTAATTGGTCAACAATTTTAGAAAGTGAATCTAAAACGGTTAGCTTAGTTGAAACTTTAGAACCACCAACAATCGCCACTAATGGACGAGCTGGGTTATCAAGTGCTTTGCCTAACGCTTCTAGTTCAGCTGATAACAATGGACCTGCACATGCCACATCAGCAAATAAGCCAACGCCATGCGTAGATGCTTGCGCACGGTGAGCCGTACCAAATGCATCCATTACATATACATCACACAGTGCTGCAAGTTGCTTAGATAACGCTTCGTCGTTTTTCTTCTCGCCTTTGTTAAAGCGCACATTTTCAAAAACAACAACTTCGTTATCAGCAATATCAACACCGTTTAGGTAATCTTTTTCTAAACGTACAGTTTGCTCAAGGGCATCGTTTAAGTAATCAGCGACAGGTGCTAGCGAAAACGCTTCATCATATTCCCCTTCCGTAGGACGGCCAAGATGTGACATAACCATTACTTTAGCACCCATCTCAAGCGCTAATTTAATAGTAGGTAGTGCTGCACGAATACGCGCATCTGACGTCACTTTACCTGCTTTAACTGGTACATTTAAATCTTCACGAATTAATACGCGTTTGCCGTTTAAATCTAAATCTGCCATTTTTATGACCGACATGAACATCTCCTTAGTTAACGATACTGAACCTGAAAAATACGTTTAAAATTATTATATTAATAAATTACTTATTCACTGCCATCATAGCACGCGCTGTGTCGAGCATACGATTAGCAAAACCCCATTCGTTATCACACCATACTAATAACTTTATCAGTCGTTTGTGACTAACACGTGTTTGTGTGCCATCAATAATACAAGAATGTGGGTCGTGATTAAAATCAACCGACACAAGCGGCTCTTCGGTATAACTTAAAATACCTTCTAAGCGGTCTTTTGCTTGTGCTTTAAGTGCGTTATTTACTGCGTTTAAATCTACATCGGTATTAACCGTTACACTTAAATCCATTGCCGTGACATTTATAGTCGGTACACGTACGGCGATAGCTTCAAAACGGCCTTTAAATTTAGGTAAAATACGGTCTATACCACGGGCGAGCTTTGTATCAACTGGAATAATTGATTGGCTTGCAGCGCGAGTACGGCGTAAATCATGATGATAACCATCAATCACTTGTTGATCGTTCATCGACGCATGAATCGTTGTAATAGCGCCCGACTCAATACCAAATGCATCATCTAATACTTTAATAACCGGCACAACACAGTTAGTTGTACACGAGCCGTTAGACACAATTGTGTGCTCGTTTTTAAGCTCATCGTCGTTAATGCCATACACAATCGTAGCATCAACATCGTTATCGGCCGGATGCGAAAACAACACCTTTTTAGCGCCTGCGGTAATATGTAACTGCGCATGTTCACGCGAGTGATAAACACCAGTACATTCAAGTACAACGTCTACATCGAGCGTTTGCCAAGGTAATTCAATTGGGTTTTCTTCACAAAAAAGTGCAATGGTATCGCCTGCAACACTAATGGTGTCTTCACCAAGTTTTACAGGAAAAGAAAAACGACCGTGGGATGTGTCGTATTTTAATAAATGAGCAATAGCTTCAGGATCAGCAAGTTCGTTAATCGCAACAATTTTTATATCGTCGCTCAAACCAGACTCGTATAACGCGCGGACAATATTTCGACCAATACGACCAAAACCATTAATTGCAAGTTTGATTGCCATGAAATATAAAATCCACTCTTTTAGCGTGCAGATAAAGGCAATACGCCTTTTAGATGTCTGTATTGTAATCGACCTTGCATCTGATTATAAGAGGGAAGCATTAGAAACTTTAAATTAAGGTTAAAGAGCTTAGGCATTGCAAGCTCTTCGAGGGTTCTGACTTTTAAAATTAAGTTTTTTATACTAAATTTTTCAATGCGTTAATTATATCTTCTGGCTCAGAACGAGTACGATAATCAACATCAACATAACGCCAAGTCACTTTACCTTGTTTATCTAAAACAAAGGTGGCAGGGATCGGTAAAACACTACTATTGCCATTGTTAACCGACTCTAAATCTAAGCCTCGGTCTACTCGCATATGCTCGAGTAAAAATGTGGGTACTTGCCATGCTACTCCGTAGCTTGCTGCTACATCCGCATTTTGATCACTCAGCACTAAAAAATCCATTTTACTTATTTCATCATCACTAAGTGAGCCATCGGGTACTTGTGGGCTAATAGCCACCAATTGTGCACCTAATGCGTGAATTTCAGGTAAACGTGCTTGAAGCGCTTTGAGCTGTAAATTGCAGTACGGACACCAACTTCCACGATAAAAAGTAACAACCACAGGCCCTTTAGCAAGTAACTCGGTTAACTGCACCGATTGACCATGTTGATTTGGTAACTCAAAACTTGGTGCGCTTTGGTTTAAATCAAGTGCATTAGCACCTTGTTGAAACGCTTTTGCTTGTGCAATCGTTTCATCAACACCTTTCATAAAATCAGGATTACCTTTACGCCCTGCTGCTATTTTTGCCTCAGTTTGTGCTTTTAACGTGTTATTTTCATCGCTCATAATATGGCTACCTTCAAATTAATCAAAAACTTAAAGCCAGCTTACATTATGAAAATGTATTTGGAATGAAAATTTTGGGGCGTGTTGACCTTTCAGGGTTAAATTTGTTCTATCTAGGGGCTATTTAATCGCGGCGCGAGATTTGAAACCTAGTGGGCTAAGTAAAAACTGAGCAACAAAGAGTGAGTTGTCCCTAGGACGAACCCAAAGGGCAGCGCATGTTTGGTATTTATGCTGTGTTATCGCCTACTTATGTGGAATAACTACACACCATAGGCTCTGCCTTGCTTTAATACCAAACATACCGCTGCAAATTCAACATCGAAAGAAAAACACGCCCTAACTTAATCATTTACTTCTAAATCAAACACCACGTTTATTGATGATTTAAAGCTTACCGTTTGTTGTAAATAATTTTTGCGAGCTTTAGGAAATGAATCGCTCATTGGATTTACTCTATCTATTTTTTTAACCGCTGCACCAAAGCCACTGTAAACGCTTTTTTGAGTTGAGCTAATAGTGCGTACTTCACCCACTTTTGTACCAAAGGAGTTAGCAAGCATATTTGCTTTTTCTTTTGCGTTATTAAGTGCTTGTTGTGTAGCTTGTGCTTGTAACAGCTCAGCTTTTGAAGATAAAAACTCAGTATTTTGAATCGCATTTACTTTTAAACTCAATAAAAAATCACTTAAATCATTCACTCTTTCAATATTTTTTAGTGTTACTTCAAAGGTCCTTATAGCTGCGTATTCTGCGGGGGCCTGATGCCCTGTTTCAATGTAATCCATACCCGTTTTTTCAACTTTAACACTTGAAGCAACTACATCATCGGCAGTTATTTCAAATTGATTTAGTCCGTCAATTAGTAAATTAACTTTATTATCAAGATCGTTCTTAGCTGCTAAAGGTTCGTTTTTAATACTTATAATTTGAAATAGTATTTTAGCGATATCAGGATTGGCAAGCACCTCTGCAGTACCTTGAACTGCAATTTGACGATTTGTAGCTAAGCTTGAATTAGCAAAAGTGATAAGAGGAAATAAGGTTAGAAAAATAGTGGTAATGAGTTTCATGTTCGTTCCTTGAAGCGATTAGTTAGATAATGATTACGTAACTGTACCCATAATTATACATACAACAATAAAAGTAAACTGTATATTACTAAACCTCGGTGTTAACCGATAAGGCATTTTATCGTTGAGTTTCGCTGTCCTCTATCCAACCTACGTCAACTCGCCTACTTTTAGCTTTTTGCCACGGCTTATTTGATGGCACTGGGCTAGCAGTAACTCAGCGGTTGCTTGTGCGTCAGTGAGGGCATGATGGCAATGATAGCTTGGTAACTCATAACGTGTGCGGCATGCATTAAGGGTTAAATCATCTTGTTTTATTTCAGTTGAATGATGGAGTAAGCGCTTTTGCTCAATATGCAGTGTGTCGAGTATCAGTTTAGGCCGTATTGTTATATTGGCATTTTTAAGCGCTATTTTTAAAAAACCCCAGTCGAGCATGGCATTATGAAACACTAAAATACAGTCGCTAAAATGGCAGCTTAGTTGCGTTAATATACTGCACAAGCTCTGTCCTTTTGTTATAGCATCGTCGCTAATTCCATGAAAAACAGGACTTTGCTCAAGGCTTTTTACGTCTTTATTTATAAGGTGCTGTGACTCACTCATTTTTATACATTGATTATCTATTATCACCCACGCTACCGATACAATTTCGTGCTGTTTTGCATCAAGGCCAGTGAGCTCTAAATCAATCACCAAATAACGTTGTTGTAAGGCATTTTTACCTAGTAATTTACGGCGCTTTAAATACCGAGTGAGCAGCTTTTTTACCATGTTAGTAATCCATCATTATAAACTGCCGCGAGCAAACTTAAACGCGGCGGCTTGCTGCGCTTGTTTAACAAGGTAAAACGCTTCTTTTAGTTGATGGCGCTCTAGTGAGTTTAATTTATTAGGGTTAATGCAATTACTCGGTAAGCCCTCTTCGTTTATTTGTGTACTCAAACGAAGCTGCGTTAAGAACCGCCAGCAGTCTTTTAGGTTGTATATATCTTCTTTGCTGATCAGTTTATGTTTTAGTAGTGCATCCAACCGCTCTTGTGTGTTGGCGCGCCTAATACCCGCTTTTAAAGCGTATAACCGCACTATGTCATTTATAATTACGACACCACGTTTTTTTAAATCTATGTATTTATTATTTTGATCTGTTTTTTCGGTTTTAAATTTATTAAATAAACCAATTGGCACGCTGTTGCTGCTTATGTCGGTTGCCATTGCGGCATAGAATAAGTCGTTACGCGATATACGAATTAATTGCTCGCAAAAAGCGGTATATAAAGCATTTGAACCTTCAATAAATCGCAGGTCAAAAAATATCTTACAGTTAAGCATTGCATTCGGTGTGGGGCTTTTTATCCATTTAAAAAAGCGCTCGCTCCAATCGTTTACGCTCATTCGGCACTCATCACTGCTTGCCATAATATTACCTGGGCAACGCCTAATGCCGCACTCAACTAAATTCTCACATACAAACTCCCCCATACTTTTAAAGTAAGCGTGTTGCTCGGTGGTTAAGTCGTTAGGGAGTAACAAGCCGTTGTCTTGATCTGAATGCAGGGTTTGTTCTTCGCGTGCTTGCGAGCCAAAGCAAATAAAACTAAAGCTGGTTGGCGCTGCGCCATGCTCTTCTTGAAATAAGTGAATCAGGCGCGATGTAAGCGCATCGGTTAAACCACTGAGTAATTTACCAATTAGCGATATGTCGTCAATGTTGTACGAAAAACCACGCAAAAGTTCGGGAATTTCTTTAGCGTAGCGTTTTAAATCAGTAACAGTATGCGCTTTATATATGCGCCCAATAAGCTGTACGGGGTCGCTTTTTTGTTGGCGTAGTAAATCGGTGCTGGTTATCATCCCTATTGGGTTATGATTTTCGTCAAGCACGGGTAAATGATGAATATTGTATTTAAGCATTAAGTGCAGCGCCGAAAACACCCTGTTATTTTCAAATATAAACTTAGGTTTGGCTGTCATAATACTGCTTACTGCGTCTTGTGGATCTACTTCGTCGGCAAGTACTCGATTACGTAAGTCGCGGTCAGTCACAACTCCCACTAAGTGTGCGTGCTGCGTTATCATTATTGACGATACGCCATGCTCTTTCATTTTTTTAGCACTTTGCCTAATACTTGCATCGGGCGTAAGCGTAATGGCGGTGCGGGTCATCAGCTCTGATATTTTACGTTCAGACCAACTATCGTTTTTACTTTTATAATGCGATGACAACAACCGGTTAGCATGAGCGCGTACAAAGTATTGCTCAAACGATTTATATTCTCTGCGTAAAAAATCAAAGTGCGTTTGAGAGAGCATATACACTATGCCCTCTTTTTGTACTTCCAACCTATTTTGAATTGCCTCACCGGTTAACAGCGACGGAAAACCAAAGTAGTCACCTTGCGCTAAGCGTGTAACAACATCGCCCTTACCATCAACTAGGTCATACAAACCAGAGCGAATTAAAAACAGTTTAGGGTTTTCACTTTGTAACCACTGAGTCTGGTTTTCGCGGGTGAGGTAAATAATATCAAGATGATTTACAAAATATTCGTATGCGCTGCTATCAAGCATAGTAAAAGGTGCTTGCAAACAAACGTATTGGGCTATTTCTTGTTGTTCTACACTCATTGTATTCGCTCTTTAAATGGTGATGTACCAATCTAATGTACTTATTTATTAAACAAATAAAAAGCCCGACTAAAGTCGGGCTTTTGGTGCTTTATGTTTTCTAAACTATATCTATAAATTGTAGCCTAGTGGTCGTGTGCTTCTGCAGACCCTTTAGGGTTACGAATGCTTTCAACCATTTCTTGAATTTCAACCGGTGTTGGTTTAGTAAACTTAAGAACAATTGCAGCAACTGCAAAGTTAATAATCATACCAATTAAGCCAATACCTTCAGGCGAAATACCTAAGAACCAGTTTTCAGGGCTGTTTAGCTCTGGGCTAACAAACTTGAAGAAAATGATATATGCAGCGGTAAAGCCAATACCCGTTACCATGCCTGCAATTGCGCCTTCGCGGTTCATTGTTTTAGAGAATATACCCATAATAATTGCGGGGAAGAAACTCGCTGCCGCCAAGCCGAATGCAAATGCCACTACCGATGCCACAAACCCAGGCGGGTTAATACCAAAGTACGCGGAGATAACAATAGCGACCATGGCTGCCAACCTCGCTGCAAGTAACTCTTGCTTGTCGGTAATATCGGGCTTGAGGGTTCGCTTGAGTAAATCGTGCGAAACCGAGGTCGAAATAACCAGTAGTAAACCTGCTGTTGTAGAAAGTGCCGCGGCAATACCACCAGCAGCTACAAGTGCAATTACCCATGCTGGTAAGTTAGCAATCTCTGGATTAGCTAATACCATAATGTCGCGGTCTACGTTTACTTCGTTAGCACTGTTCGGATCGGTGATTTTACCCGCCGTGTAGAACATTTTGCCATCGCCGTTTTTATCATCAAATGTAATTAAACCTGTGCGTTCCCAGTTTTTAATCCATCCTGGTGCTTCTGCGTAAGCTGTACCGCTACCGTCTTTACCATTAATAGTATCAACCATGTTTACGCGAGCAAAGGCTGCAACCGCAGGTGCTGTTGTGTAAACAATCGCGATGAACACTAACGTCCATGCCGCAGAAATACGCGTGTCTTTTACGCGAGGTACAGTGAAAAAGCGAACAATTACATGTGGTAAACCAGCAGTACCTACCATTAACGCGCCAGTAATAGCGAACACGTCAATCATGCTCTTAGAGCCTTCGGTATATTGCGCAAAACCAAGTTCAGCGCTTAAGCCGTCTAGTTTATCAAGTACGTACACGCCATCGCTGCCAATTAATGTGGCACCAAAACCGGTTTGTGGGAAAAAGTGACCCGTCATCATCATCGAGATAAAAATGGCTGGTACAAGGTAGGCAAATACAAGTACACAATACTGCGCTACTTGTGTGTAGGTAATGCCTTTCATGCCGCCAAGTACCGCATAAAAGAATACAATCACCATACCAATGTAAACACCGGTTTCAATTTCTACTTCTAAAAAGCGTGAAAATACGACGCCTACACCACGCATTTGCCCTGCAATGTAAGTAAAACAAATGAATATGGCACATACAATGGCTACTAAACGCGCAGTGCGTGAATAGTAACGGTCGCCAATAAAATCAGGAACAGTAAACTTGCCGAATTTACGTAAGTATGGCGCTAAACACATGGCTAATAATACATAACCACCTGTCCACCCCATTAAGTAAACGCTGCCATCGTAACCTGCAAACGAAATAATACCCGCCATTGAAATAAACGACGCGGCGCTCATCCAATCGGCAGCCGTTGCCATACCATTAGCAAGAGGAGGTACGCCGCCGCCTGCTACATAAAACTCTTTAGTTGAACCCGCACGGGCCCAAATTGCTATGCCGATATAAAGCGCAAAGCTTAAACCAACAATTATAAACGTGAGTGTTTGAACATCCATTGCTTAGCTCCTATTCGTCTACGCCGTATTTTTTATCTAACGTATTCATTTTGAAAACGTACACAAAAATCAAAGCAACAAAGGTATAAATCGCGCCTTGCTGGGCGAACCAGAAGCCAAGTTTAAACCCAAAAAAACGCACTTCATTAAGTACATCAACCAGTAATATGCCAAAGCCGAAAGACACGATAAACCACACTGCTAATAGTTTAAATAACAGCGAAATGTTTTCTGCCCAATAAGCTTTTGCTTGTTCTTCATCTTTAAAAGCCATTTTTGTTTTCCCCTTTAAGCACCGCAATATCGCGATGAGTGGTTTTTTATCTTCGCTTACCAATTTAGCAACGCTGGTTACATATTGAATTGAGACCATAGTCGTAACAGCTTGTTAACGTTTACGTAAACTGTATTTATCATTCAAGCGTGTTTTATATATTTTTATATTATTTCAATTGCTTAGGCTGTTTTTGTAAGCTGGCTTTATGATTAAATTGGTAAGTTGGTTATTAATGCGACATTAGTCTAATGCTTGAGATGATTTTATTTTTGTTATTAATATTCAATAAGATAGAAATAAAATGAAAGTTTTATTTTAAATTCAAGCCTCACACTTAACCTCAGTTCTGGTATTGTGTTAATCCCTCATAGGGTTGAGGGACTATTTAAAATAATAAGGTTTAATAACAACATGACTGCCGTACTCATTATTGTTGCTTTAAGTTATATAGGTGTGCTGTTTTGGCTCGCCAATTGGGGCGATAAAACAACCCCTTTGGCAAAGCGTATTAGCCATCACCCTTTTGTGTATTCACTCTCACTTGGGATTTACTGTACCTCTTGGACTTACTACGGCTCAGTGGGTACAGCCGCCACCAGCAGTTGGAGTTATTTGCCAATATTATTGGGCCCTGCGCTGCTGTTTTTATTCGGCCAAGGGTTTTTACGTAAGCTGGTACTGGTAAGCAAAAAACAAAACATAACCACTATTGCTGACTTTATTTCAGCTCGTTACGGCAAACGCCAAACTACCGCTATTATGGTTACTGTAATCGCCTTACTAGCGACTATTCCCTATATTGCACTGCAATTAAAAGCGCTTAGTACCAGCTTTTTACTTTTGCAAAACAGTAATAAAATATCAGGCGATATGCTCGCGCTTTCTGCCACATTAATTATGGCCTTATTTGCAATATTTTTTGGTACCCGCAAAGTGGACGTAACAGAGTATCGCTCTGGGTTAATGCTTGCTGTCGCGTTTGAATCGATGATTAAACTTATTGCACTTATTGCTGTAGCAGGCCTTGCTGTTTACACCTTATTTAATATGCCAGAGCCTACTTCAAATAAAGTAACCGAGTCGATTTGGGCCCATTGGAGCGACTTTAACTTTTTTAGTTTTAACTTTATTGGCCAGTCTTTAATGGCTGCGGCGGCTATTATATGTTTACCACGCCAGTTTCATGTAACCGTGGTCGACAATCAAAACAAACGCCACTTACTTACCGCTCGCTGGGCTTTCCCGCTGTATTTACTATTAACTGCCGCAATGATTTTACCTATTGCGACTGCGGCTATTCATCCTGAAATTGGCAGCGGCTATTCACCCGACAGCTTTGTACTTGCCCTACCGTTAATTAACGACAACGCCTTTTTAACCACCTTTGTATTTATAGGTGGTTTATCGGCCGCCACCGCAATGATAGTGGTAGCAACGCTTACATTAAGCACGATGATTTCAAACGATGTGGTATTACCCCTAATGCTACGTCGTAAATTTAAACGCAACTTAATTACCACCAGTTATAAGTCTCGCATTTTACTTGTAAGGCGCTTTGCTATTGCAGGCATATTAATTTTGGCCTATTTCTATCAGCAATGGTTTGGCCATAGCAGCGCACTGGCAAGTATGGGCTTAGTTGCTTTTTCACTTGTTACTCAATTATTACCCGCTATTGTGGGCGGCTTATACTGGCGAAAAGGCCATGCTTATGGGGTTTATGCAGGTTTAGTTGCGGGCTTTATTTGCTGGGTACTATTTTTAATGCTGCCAATACTCGATGCCGGTGCAACGCTTGATAGCGAGCTACAACAAACGCTTATAACACGCGGAACCTTGATAGCTTTGTTTGCCAATATTGGGTGTTATATTAGTTTTTCACTTGGGGCTGAGGAGCGCTTAATTGATAAGATTCAGGCAGCTGCTTTTGTTAACCCTAAAGATCAGGCTATTTTATCAAGGCGCTTAAATAAAGACGTAAAAGCCACTGTTTACGACTTTAAAATACTACTACAAACCTTTTTAGGTATTCAGCGCAGCCAACAAGTATTGGCGCATTACGCACTCGCCCATCACTTAAGCGATAACAACGCACACCCAGAGCCTGAATTTATAGCCTACTGCGAACGCGCGTTAACAGGCGTGCTGGGCGCATCTTCCGCACAAGCATTAATACATACGGTATCGTCGGGTAAGCGTATGGCGTTTGAAGAAGTTGTAAACTTTTTTGACGAAACCACACAAGCGTTGCAATTTAATCAAAATCTGTTATTTACCTCACTCGAAAATTTAAGCCATGGTATTTCAGTTGTTGATAAAGATTTAAAGCTAGTAGCTTGGAATAGACGCTACAGCGAAATGTTTGGCTATCCTGAAGGATTTTTAGAAGTAGGCCAACCCATAGAAGATATTATTAGATACAACGCTAACCGTGGTGAATGTGGCCCTGGCGAAATAGAACGCCAAGTAGAAAAACGTGTGCAGCATTTAAAATACGGCAGCTCGCATCACTTTATTCGCCACCGTCGTAATGGCCAAGTATACGAAATGATTGGTAATCCGCTGCCCGATGGTGGATTTGTTACCAGCTTTTCGGATATTACCAATCACATAAGTACGCAAAATGCGCTTGAAGAAGTAAACATGGATCTTGAAAACCGCATAGAAGCGCGAACTCAAGAAGTGCAAACCATTAATAGAGACTTACAAGCTCAAATAGATAGCCGTGTACAAACCGAGCAAGCACTTACTTTAGCCAAACGAGAAGCAGAGCAAGCCAACGACAGTAAAACGCGCTTTTTAGCACTGGCGAGCCACGACATTTTACAGCCGTTAAACGCAGCACGTTTATACCTTGCTGCCATTGACGAAAAGCAACTCGACAGCACTAACCAAAACAGCTTTGAAAAATTAGGCGACAGTCTCGATTCAACCGTGCACTTAATGTCGGCACTACTTGAAATAGCCAAGCTAGAACAAGGCGCTATGACCCCAACCCCTCGCCATTTTTATATTGAAGATATTTTAGCGCCATTGCAAAGTGAATACGCTATTTTATCAAGTGATAAAGGCCTTAAGCTTAGTGTGCGTTCACACCAGCAAATTGTGCACAGCGATATAACCTATTTACGCCGAATTATTCAAAACTTGGTCTCTAATGCAGTTAAATACACCGATAATGGCCGTGTATTAATTGCCTGTAGGAACCGAAAGCATAATTTACGAATAGAAGTATGGGATACAGGCCCTGGTATTAGCGAAGTAGAGCAAGCTAAAATATTTAATGACTTTTACCGTGTTGAGTCGGGCGATAACAAAGGCGTAGGCTTAGGCTTAGGTGTTGTAAAACGTATGGCTGACTTATTAAGTTTGCCGCTTGATGTGCATTCTGAGCCAAATAAAGGTAGCCGTTTTAGCATTGAGGTACCTTATGGTGACGAGCAGTTTGTACAACAAAAAAGTACGACAAACAGCCTAATAGAAAACCGTGCAGCAATTAATATTGTTGCCGTAGACGACGATCCTGAAAATCTAGCTGCAATGGCAAGCTTACTTAAAAAGTGGCAAGCTAATTACACGCTATTTGATAATGTAAATAATGTACTGGCGCACGCTAAGCAAAACGGTGCACCCGATGTTATTTTAATGGACTACCAATTAGGCAATGACTGCGATGGCATAACGCTAATTAAAACCCTGCGCGAAATTTGGCAAAGCCAAGTGCCCGCTATTTTAATTACCGCAGTGCGCGACACCGAGCTTAAACAAGAAACCAAAGCCGCTAATATTCATTATTTAAGTAAACCAATTAAACCGGGCAAACTAAAGGCACTGCTTAATCACAGTACATAATAAGCGAGCTAAAAGTGATCAAGTTAAAAGCTATCAAGTAATAGCGTAAAACAAAAAGCCCAGTATCTTCACTGGGCTTTGCTTTATTAAGTGTTTATAAAGTTAAACTGGATTTACTCGGCTTCTAAGCTTTTGGAATAACCAACTTAACCCCACCAACGAAAGTCCTAATCCAATAAACGAAAGCGCTTTAAGTAAGCCCTCCAAGTTAGCCATATCAATTAAAAACACTTTAACAATAACTGCAGCTAGTAAGCCTAAGCCTATTTTTTGTATTAATAACTGGTTTTTTAAATGACCAAAAATAACAGTACCCGCCCCCATTACTAACCAAATAACAGAGTAGCTATAAAGCTCTGCATTACTTGCGCCTTTTGATAAGTAAATATAAGGCCCTTGCCAGTATTGGCGAATAAAGCTGTTTATTGCCAATAATATAAACCCACCCGCAACGGCCAATATAAATGGCGTAGCTTTAGCGTTTATTGGTTTTACAAGCTTGGCCAGCCAAAGCGTTAATCCTGCAGGTACTAACCACAATAGTAATAACCAGTTAAATATTGGCAGCTCACCTATGTAAAGTGATTCAAATAATGGGTTGTCGTCAAGCAGTGTTTTAATAGCAAAAAGCCCTGCTAACCCTACAAGTGCAAAGCCCGCAACTTGGTATAACTTAGCTAAAGTACCGGCAAGTTTTGCTCTGTGTAAATACACACACCCTAATGCCAGCCAGTTACAGGTAAGGAGTATTTGTTCGTAAAAGTTAAGTGAATCAAATTGCGGATAATGCCCTACTAACTGATAACTTGTTTCGGTGGTAATAAAAAGTGCTAAACAATGAAGCGCTGCACCTTCGAGCCATATTTTCAGTTTTGATGAGTCAAAGCACTTAGCTGCGGCAAAAAATAACGCAATACATAACGGATAAACCACAATGCTCCAATGCAAACCAAATACCGTGAGTGCATCGTAACTTGGCGTCCAAGGTGAAAGCGTAAGGCGCAGTAATAACGCAGCAACCAAGGCTTTTATAGGCCAATGTGGCATAGGCACGCTATAGCGTTTAATAAGTACGCTTATAAGTAATACTTGTACAGCAAGAGCAATGGTTAGGCCGCTGTCACTTAGTAGCATGGTAATTGCTAACGTAATATTGGCATTAGCGCCTACCCAATAAGTAAAACGCTGAAATAGCGTTGTATTATGTTGCGCGAGCTTTATTAAAATAGCGGCGACTACAAACAATACAACGGCCCAAAGTGGATATGCAGTACTTAACGCGGAATTAGGAATAAGCGTATATAAAGTCGCTATCATTACAAATACACTAAATGCCCCCGTAATATGAAACGCTAAACGCTTAATCTGTTTTTTACCGTAATAAAGCCCAAAAGCGGTAAGTAACAATCCGAGAAATAAACCCAAACCATACTCATTTTTGAATATAAAGAGTGCGTCATCAAATAGGTTTGGCGAAAGATGCGTGCGCTGAGCGCCTATCACTAATAGCGTTGAAATAACTAACGCTACACCCTGCCAAATATCCCAACGGCTATTTTTAAGGACTAAAAACAACACCAATACAATACTCAACACGCCGATTGTTTGCCACTGCATATCAAAGTGACTTATTAGCATGGTAAATATTAAGGGCGCCATAAAGGCGAGTAATAATGCATGATCTGGAAGCACTCTAATTAAGCGTTTTAAACTGTGCGGGCGATGTTCAATAACATTCAGTTTTAGACCTAAGCGCGGTATAGCAATTAACCCAATAATACTAAGTAAAGCAAATGCCCCCATTAACCAAACGGTATTAATTTTAAGTAATGTAAAACCAACTAAATACCAACCAATGTGCCCTGCCCATAATAAATACCACAACCAAGCTCGCTGTACTTTATGTGCAACTAACGCGGCCGACAAACTTACAAAGCCAACATACATAAATAATGCAAACAAGTTACCACTGCCAGTGCTAACCCATATTGGTACACTATAAGCGCCAATAATACCTAATACCGCTAATAATGGGCCTAACCTAAGCGCCATAGCACTTGCGCTAATTGCAATAACTGCCAGTGTAAAAAATGCCACGGTAGGGCTAAGCATATCGTAGCTACTGTAGGCTAAAAGCGTTAAAGCAAAACAGGTAATAAACCCGCCGCTTGCAAGCGCTGCGGGTATGTAATTATTAAAGCCTTCAAATATAATACGTTTATGGTGTAAATAAGCCGCAGCTGCAATTAAGCCAAGCCCAAATAAGCCGCCTAAGCTCAGCCTCATTACAGGCGATAATAATCCCGCTTCTAGGCTGTATTTAGCTAAAAATATGCCACCAAACGCAAGCGCTATTGCGCCTATCCAGGTCATCCAGTTTTGCTCAAACCCTGCGCGTAATTTATTAAATAGTAATTCTATGGCTGATGCTTCAGCTGGTTTGGCTTTTTTAGGAGGCGCTGATGGCTGATTTATTACAGGTGGCGACACGCTTTGGGACGTTAAGTTTGGCTGTGTTTTATGAGCAATTGGCTCAGACCTTGAAAGCGCTGCCTGAGCAGTAGATGCTTCGCTTTGAGGTTCACTTTGCGATATCGGTTTATGTGTTTGTAAGTGTGTTACTTTGGCCCTTAAAACAGCCACTTCTTGTTTTAATCCATTTAACTGCACTAGCGCTATTAAACCGCAGATAGCACCGGCAACTACAACCAGTATTACTATGACGGCTAACCCAACTAAATCATCCATGGCACACTCTTATTAATTATTATGCCCTGAGTGTACCTAATTATTAATGAGTAGGTAAATTTTGTTCAATAAAAAAGCCTAAGTACTTAAAGTGCTTAGGCTTTATGCTACTTAATATGTTTAGATTTATTCAACACTATCGGTAATAGTGCGCTCTAGGGTCATTTTATAACCTGAGCTTGTTGTTTCATCATGCTCTAAAATCAATATGTAGTTACCCTCTTGTGTAAAGTCCATATCGCTTTGCTGAATAAGCACAATTTGCTGGCCATTATCTTCATAAACAACATAAACCGTGTAAATTTCGTTATCTACAACCTGTTCTTCTTGGTCATACTTATCTAGGCCATCGACTACGTTACTGGTGTCGTCTACCGTTTCGCCGTTAAGTGTAAAGTACACATCAACATCTGAAACCGACTGCCCTGCGTAGCTTTCAATTAGGTTTACAACCGATACCGTATGGCTGTAACTACTTGGTGTTAGGTTTTCTTCAACGCTCATCATACGTAAACCGTTATCAACGTCGTTATAAAAAATACCCACCGCACTTTGCTCACGCTCTAGCGTCATTAAAAAGTTATCAGCTAGTTTTGTACCTTCTTCGTCGTACATCGCTACGCTGTAACTATTGGGCGAAAGTTCAACATAATCGGTATAAGAGTCACTAGCGACTGTATTTGTTGTGTTTACAGTTGTACCGCGTGTAGCAGAAAAGCTCACTGGTGAGTAGTCATCGACCGTATTTATAAAGCGTAATTGCCCCAGTGCAGATTGATGTTTAAGCTCAGTAACGTAGTTATTATCGGTTACTACATCAAGCGTAATACCGCCTTCTTCTGTAGCATAACTTGGGCGGATCATTGCAACATAGCTTGCTTCGTCGTATAAATAAACAGATGACGACTCATACACAACATCACTGCTGCCCGCTTCGGTTATGTAAATAGTGTAATAACCTTCATCAACGCTTTGCAGATCTAACTCACTTAAATATTGAGCCGATGAAAAAAGTGTCGCGCTTTCAAATACGCCATCATCAGTTGCTAAGTAAATATCGTAGTTAGTATCCTCCCCTGCAATATTATAAAACCCTAAGTTAAACTCACCCGTATCGCTTGTAATAGGTACGCTAAGCTCTGTAAATGTAGGCTCATCAAAGTTGCCGCTCATTACTACTAACTGTGTTTTGTCACCTTTAATAGAAATTTCTTGGTCGCTAATTGTTATATAGCTGTCGTTAGCATCTAGGTATTCAAAACTTACATCATAAGTGCCTGTGCTGTAGTTGTGGCGAGTAGTTACATCGGCAAAATCAGCGCCTGAACGCTCTGTTTCTTCAACAAACAAACGTGTGTATGGGCTATTGTAAGAGCCGTTATACAATTGGATGTAACCTGTAGAGCTTGAGCTATCATCAGAGCCGCAGCCCGACAAAATAGTAATTAGACTTAAGGGTAATGCAGCTTTTAAAAGGGAGTTGGTCATTAAGGTTATTCCTTATTATTAATATCCCCATTATGACCTAAACATTCTATTTTAATTTCATGATTTACAAAGCATTACCCTCACTGACATTTCCTTACGAAAACGTTAAAAAGTGTAGTAAATGTGCAAACAATAAGGACGTGTTTTTATATAGTTAAAAACGCTTACGGGGCAATTTCAAAACGATCTCGGCCACTCTTCTTAGCTAAATATAAAGCTTGATCAGCGCGCTTCATTACTTTATCTAAAGGCTCATTAGGCGTTTGCATTGCAACACCTATACTTACTGTTAAGTGGCGAGAATTTTGAACATTTATGGTGTGTGCAAGATCAATTAATTGCTGCGAAAAATCACACGCTTGCGTCATATTATTTATAGGCAAGTAGCCACCAAATTCTTCACCACCGAGGCGAGCAAATTTGTTTTGGTGCGTAAAAGCATTGTCGTATTTAGTTGCTAGTTCTTTAAGCACCACATCACCAACATCATGACCAAATTCATCATTAATTGCTTTAAAGTGGTCTATATCTACAATTAAAATAACGTAAGGTGAGTGCTGAGCATCTTTAGCGTGCTGATAAAAATAACGTCTATTATGTACCTTGGTTAAATCGTCAATAATTAGCTCACGCGCTAATCGATTATTAATACTTTGTATAAAGCGCATCGTTTTAAATAAACCATAGGAAGTTAAAAGCATGCCGCTGGTTCTGCATAAATCTTCAAAATAAATACTTACCCAGTAAGGCTGTATCACTATCTCATCGATTAAATCAGCTGTATTACCCATGGACCAGAGCATTAATCCGAGAGTCGAAAATGTATATGCAAGCTTTGAAAGTTTGGAGCACTGAACCATCCAAAATAAAAAAATAAGAACAATTAAATTAATAAAATCAGTTGTAAAACCGTAAACATTATTTTGAACTTGTAGGGGAGGAAAGTTAGTTAGGGAGTAGGCTGAAAAAATAACAATATAAGCTAATAAAAATAGGCTTACAGTTTTATTTTTCCAGCTCATTTTAAAAAAATTAGAAAGCCTGATAGTGAGTTTTACAGTTTCAATCATATTAACCCTAAGCTTTTCGATACTATATTAAAAAACTATAGCACATTACCAAAAAGGCTTATTAGAATAAGGTGGTTAATAACCTTTAATAATGAGCTTAAATCACCAAGCTTAATCCCCAAACTCCTAACACAAGTAACGTTATTAAAACCATTGCCTTAGTTTTGTGTTTACTAATGATTCGCTCAGCTTCATTACCTGCATAATAAACAATAATAGCCAGACCAAAGTAACGAATAGAACGCGCAATACCCGAGGCCAACAAAAACAGCCAAATAGAGTACTTAGTCGCGCCAGCTGCAAGCATCGCTATTTGAAACGGAATAGGCACTATGCCTAGTGTTATTACAAACCAAAAACCTTGATCTTGCATTTGCTGTTTAACGTTTTCAAATTGCTCAGGGCTCGAAAACGTATTAATAATCCAATCGCCAACCGCATCAAATAAATAATAACCCAACGCATAACCAAACAATGCGCCCACTATGCAGCCCAAGGTCGCCATTAATGCTATAAGCCATAGCTTTTCTCGACGAGCCTGCATTAGCGGTACTAATACAGCTTCAAGTGGAATAGGAACTATGGTTGACTCTAAAAACGACGCCACTGTAATACCGCTAAGCATATGCTTAGAGTCAATAAAATTACGCGTTTTTTCTTTTAGCTTTTTTTGAATGGCCATAGTAAATCCTTTTCACTTATCAGTAAGAACAAGAGTATTCAATAAGCCAATAATTACACATTTAGGTTAATACACGCTGAAAACAGCGTACTAAATTTATCAGGTCCTACTGCATTAACAAATTAGTAATATCCATAAGAATATTTTATTATGTGCCCATGCAGTTAGATTCCCTATCACAGTAGTTATTAATTTATGCAAAGTGCGCGTTTTATTCCCTTTAGAAAGCAAGATATTGTTGATATGTGTAACGAAGAGCTTAAAAGCAGTACACAAAAAACATCGTTTAAACAATTTTGCGATTTACTAGCAAGCCTTATTCATTACGATTACCACTCAACACTTGAGTCACTTAAAAACAACTACGCCCCTTTTGATCCCAACAGTGACACGCGATCGTTAGCGCCAGTATCGGCGGATCAAAAAGCGCAGTGCCAACATGAGTTTGCTAAAGATTTTGCTAAGGTGCTTAATGCCGCTAATTTTGAAGTGATAACCAATGAAGACTTACAAGATGCATTAAATGAAGAGTCATTATTTAAGGTGCGCCTTGAAGTTGAATTTGACGACTTTGAAGAAGTGGTATTTTATCGCCGTGGCGAGTCGCAACTCACTGAAACTATTACCAGCTTTTGGGGCTTGCGTAAAAAGCCGCTGCACTTTACTAATTACGACCGTGTTGCCGTGTTTATTCGCTTTAAAGATAGCGCTTATTTTGAAGCTAAAAATAAAACGCCAATGGGATTTGAGCCAAGCTCAACCATAGTAAAGCTGTTTCAAAATGTGCCAAAGGCCGATCTCGAAATGCTATTTCCTAATAGCGAAGTACGCATGCGCCCTATTGATAAAGCAATTATTGGCTCATCGGCTTTAGTTGGCGGTGCAGTGGTACTTATAACTAAACTTGGCGCATCAATCGTATTATTGCTTGCTCTGTTTGCTTTTTGGGGTGGTTTTAGAAGTGAAGCTGTAGAAATGACCCAACAACATTTTATTACCTTTGCTATTGGCATGGGAGTATTTGGCAGCTTTATTTTTAAAGAATGGAGTAAGTTTAAAAACCGTAAAATTAAATTTATGAAAGCGCTTAGCGATAACCTCTACTTTAAAAACCTTGATAATAACGCGGGTGTTTTTCACACGCTTATTGACGCTGCCGAAGAAGAAGACATAAAAGAAGCCCTGCTTGCGTATACCTTTTTACTCAAATCAGAAAGCGGCTTAACCGCACAAACGCTTGATGAACAAATAGAGCATTGGTTTAAAAGTAAATACCAGTGCGATCTTGATTTTGAAATTAGCGACGCACTTGAAAAGCTGGTGCGTATGCGTTTGGTAACGTGCACTAGTGATGTGTATAGCGCAATAAATTTAGATCACGCAAAAACGATATTAGATGAGCGTTGGGATAATCTTTTTCAATATAATTAATGTAGTATTTTTGCTAAATAATACCCAAATAAAAAAGCAGCTGTAAGTACAGCTGCTTTTTTTATTACATTATTAATAGCTAGTATTTAAGCTAATTCAGCTTCTGCTTTTTTAGTAAATTTAGAATGTACTAACTTATAAAGCGCAGGCAATATTAACAGTGTCAGTAAAGTTGATGAAATAATCCCGCCAACCACTACTGTCGCGAGAGGTTTTTGCATTTCAGAACCCGTTCCCGAATTAAGCGCCATAGGTATAAAGCCTAAACTTGCCACCAGCGCAGTCATCAGTACTGGGCGCAGGCGCTGTAATGCACCGCTGTGAATTGCATCAAACAAGCTTAAACCATCGCTTCGTAATTGCTTAATAAACGACAGCATAACCACGCCGTTTAATACCGCGACACCGCTTAGGGCAATAAAGCCGACACCTGCTGATATTGAAAGCGGCATATCGCGCAGCAATAACGCAAGCACACCACCCGTTAATGCCAGTGGCACACCACTAAATATAATCAATGAATCACGAAGCGATCCAAAGGCGCTGTACAGTAAGCCAAATATAAGCAGTAAAGTGACCGGTACAACCAACGACAATCGCTTACTTGCCGATTGTAGCTGCTCAAACGTGCCGCCGTATTCAAGCCAATAGCCACTTGGTAAATTAAGTGATTCATTCATGCTCGCTTGCGCATCACTTACAAAGCTTGCTAAATCGCGCCCCTCTACATTGGCAGTTACCACGACGTTGCGCTTACCACTTTCGCGGTTTATTTGATTAGGCCCTTTTTCAATGCTAATTGTTGCCACTTCGCCAAGCGGTACAAACGCAAGTTCTGGGTTACTATCTTTAGGTAAAGCAACTGGCAAACGAGCAAGTGCTGATACATCGCTAGACCAACGTTTATCAAGGCGCACTAATAACGAAAAGCGTTTATCGCCCTCGTAAATTAGCCCGGTTTGCACGCCGCCAACAGCGGCGGCAAGTGTTTGTTGAATGTCGTTTACGCTTAAACCCAATAACGCCATATGGTCGCGCATTGGTGTTACCGAAAGTGTTGGCAATCCTTCCATTTGCTCCAAACGTACATCGGTAGCACCTGCAATATTACGCATTAGCCCTGTGGCTTTTTCGCCAAACTCTTTAAGTACGCTTAAGTCGTCACCATAAATACGCAGTGCCACATCGGCGCGCACGCCAGCAATTAACTCATTAAAGCGCATTTCTATTGGTTGTGTAAATTCGTAATTATTACCAGGGACATCGTTAACACGGGTACGAATTTGCTGAACCAATTCTGCTTTAGTAAGTGCTGGATTAGGCCACTCATCTTGCGGTTTGAGTATTAAAAAAGTATCGGCAACATTGGGCGGCATAGGATCGCTTGCTACATCGGCAGTACCAATTTTTGAAAATACGTTAGCAACCTCAGGCTGATCTAATATGGCTTGCTCAAGCTCTTTTTGCATTTGCACAGATTGCTCAATACCGGTGCCAGTAATGCGCAGCGCATGCATAGCAATATCACCCTCATCAAGTTTCGGTAAAAATTCTGCGCCCATGTTTTTAACTTTAAAACCAAGCACTAATACTAATGCAGTGGCAATACCCACCATCAGCCACGGTAATTTAAGCGATATACCAAGTAATGGCTTATACACTTTTTTAACGCCGCGCATGACTGCGTTTTCGGTTTCATCAACCTTACCGCGAACAAACACTGCAATAGCAGCCGGTACAAAGGTAACGCCAAATATAAGCGCGCCAATTAACGCCGCAACTACAGTAAATGCCATTGGCTGAAACATTTTGCCTTCAACGCCGCTTAGTGCAAATAAAGGTAAGTAAACCAGCATAATAATAACAATGCCAAATACAGCCGGTGTAAATACTTCTTTGGTGGCTGCGGTCACTACATTTAAACGCTCGTTTAAGGTAAGTAGCCTGCCATGTTTATGCTGAGCTACACCGAGTTGGCGCAGGCAGTTTTCAACTACAATTACAGCACCATCAACAATTAAACCAAAGTCGATTGCGCCTAGGCTCATTAGGTTACCCGATACGCGATTACCCACCATACCTGTAACGGCAAACAACATACTCAACGGAATAACCATTGCCGTAATAAGCGCGCCCGTTACATTACCCAGCAGTAATAGCAAAATCACTATCACTAAAACGGCACCCTCAAATAAGTTGGTTTGCACGGTTGCTATGGTTTTATCAACAAGAGTTGTACGGTCGTAAACCGCTTCAACAATAACGCCAGCGGGTAAGCTTTTTTGCACATCAACTAACTTATCAGCCATAGCTTTTGCCACTACGCGGCTGTTTTCGCCAATTAGCATCATGGCGGTGCCGAGCACGGTTTCTTCGCCGTTATAAGTGGCCGCGCCGGTTCTAAGCTCTTTGCCTAAAAACACGTTAGCCACATCTTTAATGCGTACAGGTGCATCGTCGCGCTTAGCTATAACGGTATTGGCTATGTCATCAATGGTTTTAAGCTGCCCAGGCGAGCGTACTAAATATTGCCCGTCAAAGCGTTCAATATAGCCTGCGCCTCGGTTACTGTTATTAACCTCAAGTGCACTAATTACATCGCTAATAGTAAGCTTATAGGCAATGAGTTTTTCGGGCACTGGCGCTACTTGGTATTGACGCTCAAAACCACCTTGGCTGTTTATTTCGGTTACGCCTTTTACTTTTAAAAGCTGCGGACGAATAACCCAATCTTGCAAAGTACGTAAGTCTTCGGCGTTGTAGGCAGTGCCATCTTCTTTTAACGCATTAGGCGCGGCGTGCACACTATAAGTAAATATTTCGCCTAAACCACTGGCAATAGGACCCAAGTTTGGCTCTACGTTATTAGGTAAGTCGGATCGAATACTTTGAATACGCTCACCAATTTGCTGACGCGCCCAATAAATATCGGTGCCTTCATTAAAAATAACCGTTACTTGCGAAAGCCCATAACGCGAAAGCGAGCGGGTGTAATCAAGCTTAGGTATGCCCGCCATGGCGGTTTCTACTAAGTAGGTAATGCGTTGCTCTACCTCTAATGGCGTAAAGCCCTGCGCTTTGGTATTAATTTGCACTTGTACGTTGGTTATATCGGGTACTGCGTCTACCGCTAAATTTTGAATGTTGTATACACCAAATCCAGCAAATAAAAATGTAAGCGCAAGCACCAGCATGCGGCGTTTAACCGCAAAAGAAACTATCCAATTAATCATGGTGCCTCCTAGTGAGCGTGGCTTGCGCCGCTTTTTAAAATATCAGCTTTAATTACATAACTGTTTTGCGTTACGTACTCACTATTTGGCGAAAGCCCCTCAAGTACCTCTACCCACTCGCTGTTTTTAGCACCAAGCTTTACAGGGCGTACTTCAAATACATTGCCGCTTTTAATAAACACACTAGGTTTGCCGTTAAATTCCTGCACAGCTGTAGCCTTTACTCGCACTGCAGCATCTACTTTTGCAGTACTAATGTCGCTATTAACATGCATACCAGGACGCCAATGACCATCAGGGTTTTTAAGCTCGATTCGCGCACGCGCAATATGCCCGCCGCTCATCATAGGGGCTATGTAAAACACCTCACCTTGCGCGTTTAAATGATGATGTAAGTCGTACACTTTTGCGCTTTGCCCTATGGCTAGCTTTTCAATGTTTTCAGGAAAAGCCGATAACTCAACCCATACTTTATCAAGGTTAACTACCTGCATCAGTGCACTGGTACTTGCAAGCTCGCCACGCTTTAAGTATTGCTCGGTTACAACACCGCTAATTGGACTTTTAATGGGGTAATTTTGCAGTGTTTCACGGTTGGTTACGCTGGCAAGTACCTCGCCTTTTTTAACGTTTTGACCAATGCTTACAAAAATATCGCTGATCAATCCCGTATACGGCGCCATTACTTCTACCGTGCCGTGCTGCGTTGGTGCAATAACGCCAAAAAGCGTATCGGTAATATCCACTTCACCACTTTGCGCTATCTCGGTTTTAATGCCTGCGCGCTCAATAGCTCGCTCTGTTAGCGTAGTTTGCCCTTCGTGTTGGTCGTATTCATAGCTAATGCTCTCACCTTTATAATTAGCAGTAACGGCAAGTGCAAACGAATGTGGTTCGTTAATTGATTGCGTGCTAACAAGATAGTCGCCCTCAGCTGTAAACTGTATATTTTGCGGCGCTTCAACTAAGCGCTTTAAACTCATTGTTATGTTTAAGTCGTTTATATTAATCGGCTGATTTTGTTTATAGCCGTATACACGTAGCTCAACATTACCTGCAAATTCTTGCAATTTAAGCTCAAGGGTTAATTTAGGGTCAGTTAATAAAAAGCCGCCGTGTGGACCTTGCTTTTGCTCGTGTTGTTCTGTTTTTTTATGACCTGACTCGCCATGCTCAGCAGAGGCAAATACATCTGTGCTTACAAAGCTGCTGGCAAACGAAAGTGATACTAGTAATGCGATTATATTTTTATTCATGATTGATGAGTCTCAATTAAAGATTGGCCTGTTAAACGCTCAAGAGTAAGTAGCACTTGGTACAGCTCTGCGTGAGTTGTAATAAGTGTGCGTTTAGAATCAAAAAGTGCTTGTTGAGCATCAAGCAATTGCAACACCGATATTTGTCCGCGTTGATAACTTTTTAAGCTTTGCTCAATCAATGTTTGTGCCTGAGGAATAATTTGATCAGATAACAGCTTTGCCTGATTAGCTCGACCTTGATAATAAGCGTACAAAGTACGTACTTGCTGGCGTAACTGGATGCGCAATTGCCCTTGCTGCTCATTTAAAAGCATGAGCTGACTATTTGCAGATGCAATATTTCCGCTATTTGAATTACTTAATTGCAGTGGCATAGAAAACGAAAACACTAATGAGCTGGAGTCACTTTGTTGGTTATAGCGCACGCCTCCCCCTACATTAATATCGCTTTGTCCGTTTGCTTTTTGCAGTGTTAAGTTAGCTGTTTGCTGTAAATATTGCTGCTGTAATAATGCAAATTCAGGGGCTTGGTTAACCGCATCTAAAAGTGCTTGCGCTGATTTAAGCGCAATAATTACATTAATATTGCCAGCAAAAGTATCGTAGGGTTGCTCCTCACTCCACAGCTCGTTAAGCGATAAACTTGCTCGCTCAAATTCACTATTAAGCATGGCTTTATCAAGCTCTACTTGGCTAAGTGCATAACGCATGCGCGTTACATCAGCTTGCGACGCAGCACCCGCATTGGCTCTTTGCTCAATCGCTTTAAGCGCTTGGATAACGACCTGTTTACGCTCGTTGTTTAAACTTAATAATGTTTGAAATTTAAGCCCTTGATAGTATCGCTCAGCAGTGGTTGCCAATAACGCTAAACGGGTATTTTGATACTGTATTGCTTGGGCTTTAATATTGGCGGTTGCGTAATTAATACGGTGTTGCCGCTTATCGCCCAGCTCTATTAGTTGGCTAAGCCCGAGCGTTATTTCAGCGCCTTGAATGCCACGCGCCTTGTTAGTACCCAGTAAGTTTTCGGCTTCAACATTCAATACAGGATTAGGCGAAAGTGCAGCTTGAGATTTAAGCGCACTCAATATTTTTTGATGATAAGGGTAGCGTTTTAATACCAGATTTTGTTGTTCGGTATTACTCAGTGCCTGCTTAAGGGTTAATGTTTTAACATTCGCCAAAGTACTAAAAGCAGGTAGCGCGCACATTAGCGCCACCAACATAATTGGTTTTTTATTCATATAGCGTGTCCGTTTTTTAACAAACAGAGTTAACTTAATCACTACGCCTATTTTAAAAATAAGCGCGATCAAGCAACCTAAATATGTAAATAACTAGCCTAATAGCGCACAAGCGCAGGCAGTTTTTTACAAAGTATTTAAAATTAAAAACTAACTAAGTGAATTGGGTGGCGGTACATCTGGCGGGTAATTTAACCCGTTATAGCAAGCAGGCGAAGTTGCTTTACTTTGCTCTGGGCTTATTGAGTGGCTAGAAGTGCTGTTGTAGCCACAATGGCAATGTTGGTGGGCATGAATCTCGGTAGTTGATGTTTTATCGCTTTGGTTATCATCGGCCGTGGAGTCGCCTTGCGATAACGAACTGGTTACGTGATCAACGTCTTCTTGCAAATGATACGCAGCGCCATCACAGCTAATAAAGCTATGTACAAGCACTAATAATATCACTATTAAAAAACGGTTTGAGCGCATTACCTACCTAAAACTCTAAAATGCAATTTAAGAAATCGCACAATACCTTAAATTTATTCAAATGTAGAGAGCCGCTAACGTTATTTTCTAAATTCGCTTGGCGACACACCTACCGACTTCTTAAAACGTTTGGAAAAATTAAAAATATTAGAGTACCCCACATAACTTGCCACATGCGAAATTGGCCAAGCCGTGTTTAACAATAAGTTTTTAGCCCGTTCAATGCGTAAATAAATAAGTTGTTGTATTGGGCTTTTACCAAATTGCGCTTGGCATAAACGATGCAAATGCGGCGATGAGTAATGCACATGTTCGCACATTACCTCTATTGTCCAATCAAACTGCAAGCGCTTGTCTACCTCTTCAAACAGACTAATTAAACGGTTATGCGCCGCACCCTGTGAGTTATTTTGCAGCGTAGCATTTAAGTAATGACTTAAAATAGGCGTTACGCTTTCGCGTAAATTAGCATTAGACTCGCTGTATAAAAGCTCCATAGCAAGGTGTAACGGTTCAAGTTTTTGCTCGGTTAGTACCAGTGCTTGCGCTAAGTTTAAATGCTGCCAACGTTTAGTATTTGCAAGGTTTAACCAAATAACATCCCAATGTTCAGCATCAATTTTCACTTCAAAGCTTTGCTTTGCTGGTAGCACAATAAGTGTATTGGCATTAAGTGTGTACTGCTCATTTTGTGTTGTTAATTTACCCTGCCCTGCAAGCGTATAAAAAAGTGTATGTTCTAGCGGTGCTGAGCGTGCTACGCAATAACGACCCGATAGGTTTGAGCAACCCGCAAGTGCTATTTCAAGGTTTGACATTTGCGCGAGCGTTTGTGAATCAATAAAGCGTTCTATACAACGCGGACCAATATCGAGTATGTCTTTAATGTTATAGCGCATAATTACAATGATAGTTTTGGATAAATAAAGGAGAGCTTTAAGCATAACCCCTGCGATTATTTTTAGCTATATTTAGCGCATTATAATTGCCCGCTTATGCAATAGGATAAACATGACCTCTTTACAGCACATAATTAATCGCCGAGATTGGGAAAACCCAATTTCAGTACAAGTTAATCAAGTAAAAGCGCACAGCCCACTCAATGGATTTAAAAGCGTTGACCATGCCCGTACTAACACGCAATCGCAAAAACAAAGTTTAAACGGTCAGTGGGACTTTAAATTATTTGATAAACCCGAAGCGGTTGATGAATCGTTGCTAAGTGAAACACTAAACAGCAACTGGCAAAGTATTACAGTGCCTTCTAACTGGCAATTACACGGCTTTGATAAACCTATTTACTGTAATGTTAAGTACCCATTTGCAGTTAACCCGCCTTTTGTACCAAGCGACAACCCTACAGGCTGTTACCGCACTGAATTTAATATAAGCGAAAGTCAGCTAACTCAGCGTAATCATATTATTTTTGAAGGCGTTAACTCGGCGTTTCACCTGTGGTGTAACGGACAGTGGGTGGGTTATTCACAAGATAGCCGTTTACCGAGCGAGTTTGATTTAAGCGAACTGTTAGTTGCAGGCACTAACCGTATTGCCGTTATGGTTATTCGTTGGAGCGATGGCAGTTATTTAGAAGATCAGGACATGTGGTGGCTAAGCGGTATTTTTCGCGATGTTAGCTTACTTACAAAACCACAAAACCAAATACGTGATGTGTTTATAACCCCCGATTTAGACGCTTGCTATCGCGATGCAGCACTACATATAAAAACGGCGATTAATGCGCCGAATAACTACCAAGTAGCAATGCAAATTTTTGATGATAAAACACCACTATGTGAGCCACAAATTCAAAGTACTAACAATAAACGTGTTGATGAAAAAGGTGGCTGGAGCGATGTAGTATTTCAAACAATTGATATACAAAGCCCTAAAAAATGGACCGCCGAAACCCCGTACTTATATCGCTGCGTTGTGAGTCTGCTTGATGAACAAGGCAATACCGTCGACGTTGAAGCTTATAACATTGGCTTTAGAAAAGTAGAAATGCTTAACGGGCAGCTTTGCTTAAACGGCAAACCGCTACTTATTCGCGGTGTTAACCGCCACGAACACCACCCAGAAAACGGCCATACAGTTACTACCGCCGATATGATTGAAGATATTAAGCTGATGAAGCAAAATAACTTTAATGCCGTACGTACTGCTCACTACCCTAACCACCCTCGTTTTTACGAACTGTGTGACGAGCTAGGTTTATACGTAGTTGATGAAGCAAATATAGAAACCCATGGCATGTTTCCTATGGGGCGTTTAGCTAGCGATCCGCAGTGGGCTGGTGCATTTATGTCGCGTTATACGCAAATGGTTGAGCGCGATAAAAACCACGCCTCAATTATTATTTGGTCACTAGGAAACGAATGCGGACACGGCGCAAATCATGATGCCATGTACGGCTGGTCAAAAAGCTTTGACCCCTCTCGCCCAGTGCAATACGAAGGCGGAGGCGCAAACACAACGGCTACCGACATTATTTGCCCAATGTACGCCCGTGTAGATACCGATATTAAAGACGATGCGGTACCTAAATACTCTATTAAAAAATGGTTGAGCCTACCAGGTGAAACTCGCCCGCTTATTTTATGTGAATACGCCCATGCAATGGGTAACAGCCTAGGTAGCTTTGACGATTACTGGCAAGCATTTAGAGAATATCCACGCCTGCAAGGCGGCTTTATTTGGGATTGGGTAGATCAAGGTTTATCTAAAACAGACGAAAACGGCAAGCATTATTGGGCTTACGGCGGCGACTTTGGTGATGAACTAAATGACCGTCAATT
Organism: Pseudoalteromonas sp. NZS71; assembly: GCF_015864715.1. Lineage (NCBI taxonomy): Bacteria > Pseudomonadati > Pseudomonadota > Gammaproteobacteria > Alteromonadales > Pseudoalteromonadaceae > Pseudoalteromonas > Pseudoalteromonas sp. NZS71. The sequence goes on from NZ_JADYWS010000011.1 coordinate 77,262, forward strand.
TTGTATAAACGGGCTATTGTTCCCAGACCGCACGCCGCACCCTAGCCTGTTTGAGGCTAAATACAGCCAGCAACATTTACAATTTACATTGCGTGAGCAAAATCAAAACCAATACACCATTGATATATTAAGCGATTACGTATTTAGACACACAGATAACGAAAAACTGGTTTGGCAATTAATGCAAAATGGCATCTGTGTTGAGCAAGGCGAGCATGTACTTAATATTGCCCCGCAAAGTACGCACACGTTAACGATTAAAACTAAAACAGCGTTTGAGCAAGGTGCACAATATTACCTTAATTTAGATGTAGCACTAATTAACGACTCACACTTTGCAAACGCTCAACATATTATGGATACCGAACAATTTAAGCTTATAAATAGTAATAATTTAAGCAGTAAGTCATTTGCATCATCATCTGAGCAAAACGCTATAAGTGTTAATGAAACCGACTCTCAACTAAGTATTGAAAACGATAAATTTAAACTTATTTTTAGCAAGCAATCAGGGCTTATAGAGCAGTGGTTACAAAACGATACTCAGGTTATTAGTAGCCCACTGGTTGATAACTTTTATCGTGCCCCACTTGATAACGACATTGGTGTAAGCGAAGTAGACAACCTAGACCCCAATGCATGGGAGGCTCGTTGGTTGCGTGCAGGTATAGGGCAATGGCAGCGCACATGCAGCTCGATTCACGCAGTGCAATCAAGTGTTGATGTACGTATTACTTGTGTATTTAATTACGAGTTTAATGGCGTGCTACAGGCTCAAACACAGTGGCTATATACACTAAATAATACCGGCAATATTAGCTTAAATATTGACGTGCACTTAAACGATACTCTGCCGCCAATGCCGCGTATAGGGCTAAGCACAACGCTTAACAAGCAAAGCGATACAAAAGTAAACTGGCTAGGTTTAGGGCCTTTTGAAAACTACCCAGATCGCAAAGCCGCAGCACGTTTAGGTTATTACAGCTTGAGCTTAAATGAGCTACATACACCGTATATATTTCCAACTGATAATGGCCTGCGTAGCGATTGCCAATTGCTGAGTATTAATAACTTAACTGTAACTGGCGCGTTTTTGTTTGCAGCCAGCGAGTATTCGCAAAGTACGCTAACGCAAGCAAAGCACACTAACGAACTAATTGCTGATGATTGCGTACATGTACACATTGATCATCAACATATGGGCGTAGGTGGCGATGATTCATGGAGCCCAAGTACTCATAAAGAGTATTTACTTGAGCAAAAGCAGTACAGTTATTCTTTAACTTTTTCAGCTAAATAATTTAGTAGTTAACCTACAAAAACAGCGGCCAAATTGGCCGCTATTCTTCAATTAATAAACTCTATTTTTTAGCTAGCTTTTTAACTAATACGTTATCAAGCGAAAAGCTTCCCGCTCCTTGAATTGCTAAAACTACAGTTACTACAAGTAACGTTAATGCGTATTCATAGCCATTGTTTGCCATAAATAAGCCATTACTAATATGTACGCTAAAAATAGCAATCATCATAGTAAAGCCGGCAACTACAGCTGCTGGGCGAGTTAACAATCCAATTGCTAATGCAATGCCACCAAAAAACTCAGCGCTACCTGCCATCATTGCTAACCAATAGCCAGGCTCTAAACCAATACTCGCCATCCATTGACCTGTACCTTCAAGCCCGTAACCGCCAAACCAAGCAAATAGTTTTTGTGCACCATGCGCCGCTAAAATAAGGCCAACTGGTACTCGTAAAATTAATGCTGCTACGCCTGCTTTTGAGCTAAGTAATGTGTTTAGTAATTTCATGAGTTTAGTCCTGTTTTAATTTATTTAATCGTTAGATTTTTCCTAACCGTTGAGCACAGTTTACTATCATCATTAAAAACATTAATACAGACTTTATTGGTTAATTAGCAACACAGTATTTATAATAAACCATAAAAAAACCGCCAACCTAAAGGTCGACGGTTTTTTATTAACGCTAAAACTTAGTATATTTAAGTAAGCGCTTAGCTTTGAAAATTAAGCAACTGCTTGCTCTAAAATTTCGCGGCTTTCTTTAAGCGTAATAGCTTGGTTTTCACCAAGTGCCAGCATGCCGTGTGCTTCAAGTTTGCCAATAATATTGTCAATAGCAGCGGCTTTATCATCGCCATGCTCAGTAAGCTGGGTCGCTACGTCAAGGCTGTGGTAAAACGCTTCGATTGCTAAAATTGTTTTCTCAGCTAAATCGTCAGATTGCTCAAGACCAAATACGTTTTTACCCATTTGCTCTAGTTTTGCTTTTTTAACTGCAAATTGGTTGCGTAGTAAAGAAGGCTGAACAATAGCAAGTGAACGAGCATGATCAACGCCGTAAGCGGCTGTAAGCTCGTGGCCAATCATGTGTGTTGCCCAATCTTGCGATACACCAGAACCAATCAAACCATTAAGTGCTTGGTTAGCTGCCCACATAAGGTTTGCACGCCATGCGTCGTCTTGGTTTTCAAAGTTATCGCCCAGTGTTTTAAGCGTTCTTAAAAGTGCCTCTGCGTAACCTTCTTGAACCAATGCTGTTTCAGGGAATGTTAGGTACTGCTCACAGGTATGAACCCATGCATCTACTAATCCATTCACAAGTTGGCGCTGTGGTAATGTTTTCATTACATCAGGGTCCATAATCGCAAATTTAGGAAGTACTTCTGGTGATGCAAACGGTAGTTTTTGCTTTGTTGCTTCTTTGCTCACAACTGAGTTTTGGTTAGACTCTGAACCCGTTGCAGGCAATGTTAATATTGCACCAATTGGTAATGCGCTAGTAATAGTGTGCTTACCAGTAGGAATATCCCAACCTTCGCCATCATAAACTGCAGATGCTGCAATGTATTTAACGCCGTCGATTACTGAACCGCCGCCTACACCTAGTACAAAGTCGATGCCTTGTTCTTTACAAATTTTTACTGCTTGGTCTAGTACTTCTATAGTTGGGTTAGCGCCAACACCCGAAAACTCAACCCAGTCAAAGCCTTCAAGTGCTGCTGCAACTTGGTCGTACACGCCGTTCTTTTTAATTGAACCGCCGCCGTACACTACAAGTACTTTTTGATCCTTTGCGATCAAATCAGTTAGTGAGGCAATTTGTTCTTGGCCGAACTGGATAAGTGTTGGGTTTACGTAGCTAAATTTCATTATTTTGCTCCTAGGTGACGGTTAAATACTAAATAGAATGCTTAGTTACTAACTAGGCTAAACTTCAATGAGTGCATATTAGTGGCAAAACAAACATAAAAAAAGCCCAATAACTCGCAAAAGCTTGCCTAAAACTGTCAAGATTGATATTTTACGCAAAATTCGTACGATAGTAGAAGTTTTAATGTCCTCAATAGCCAACATGATGCAAAAATTCGCAGAGCACAATAATTTACTTAACTTTGAAGGCAACATGGAAACCATTATTCCAGGTGTGTATTTTCATCGTGCAAGTAAAAGCTCGCCGCGCCAGCCACTTATATATAACTCAGGTATTATTATTGTTGGACAAGGACATAAGATAATTCATTTTCCTGATCATCAAATAAAATATGGTGAAGGCGACTACCTTGTTTTAGGTGTACCTGTGCCACTTGAATGCGAAGCTTTTACCGATAACAACCTGCCTGTTATGGGGATTGTTATAGATATAAACCCGGTAATGTTACATAAATTAGTAAACCAAATTGGTACACATAAGCCATTCACTACTGGGCAAATGAGTGGCGTTCAATCGGCTAAAATAGATGGCGCAATGGAGCAAGTAACCCACCGTTTACTTAGCGTGCTTAATAACCCCATTGAGGCTGACGTTTTTGGCGAAGATATAGTAAAAGAATTAGTATATCGTGTACTTTGTGGCCCACAAGGACATACTTTAATAGGGCTTGCTATGCATGATGGGCATTATGCGCGTATCGCCCGCACGCTTTCAACTATGCACAGTAGTTATGCCAATCAAATTACAGTTGAGGGGTTGGCTGAAGATGTAAACATGAGCGTATCGTCGTTCCATCGTGCTTTTAGGCAAGTAACGTTTGAGTCACCTTTGCAGTATTTAAAAAAAGTACGCTTAGCTAAGGCTAAAGAGCTTATAACCAGTAGTGGAAGCAAAGCCAACGAAGCCGCATTAAAGGTTGGCTATACCAGCCCATCGCAATTTAGCCGCGAATTTAAACGCCACTTTAATAAAACCCCCAGTGAAATGTTAATTCAACTACATAACTAGGTAATGGTTTTAGAGATGTAAATTAACCGAGAGAGTCAATCTTAAGCACTGCTTTTTTTGGTGTTTAGCAAAGCTTGCTTAGTAAATTGGCGATTAATAAGTTGGCTAAAAATAATAGTAAATAACGTTGAGAAAATGGCAGCTGTTGCGTACACCTGCCAAATCATAAAGTTATGTTTTAACATAAACGCAATCACCGCAAAAAATACACACCCACCTAATGAACCAATAAGACCGCCATTAAGAATTTTAAACGTTGAGGCTTGTTTGTCACTAAAATGGGCAACACTGCCCATTACCGCCAAAATAACCGGAAAGGTAGATATTAACCCGCTCCACGCAGACCCTATATGCTGTGATATAAACGTAACAAGCACGATAAAGCTCGTCACTAATATCATTTTTACCAGAAGCTCCCAGCGAGCATTTAATGGTTTTGCATCAACCGATATATTTAGCTTTGTAGAGATAATAGTTAAACCGAGTAAAATACAAAGTGAAACCACACTCGCCACAATAATATTCACTGGTAAAAATAAAGTAATAACGCTAAATACACACCAAATACTCAACGCTGTAAAAAGCGATTTAAGCATTCCAAACCTTCGTGATACAACCAAGTAACTAAAACAAAATAAGCCTATACCGCTCATACCATAAAGAGAGGCCACCGCTGAGTTAGCTGCAAATAATTTACCTTGCTCTAATGCTATAAAATAAGAAATAGGCCCAGAGGTAATAGGCAAGCCAGGAATTATGCCGCTAACAAAACTACCAAAGCGTTTTTGGGCGAATGTTATTAGTAAAATAAGCAAAGGTGCAATTATGAGTTTAAGCAGCATAAATAACAATAAAGTATGAGAATTGAAATTAAGTCTACGTGTCTATACCTACATTGTAGAGTGAATAAAAATCATGTATGTAGCGTAATTTTTTTTACCTGTAAATATTAACTAATTTATCAAAACACTGATTAATAGTTATAAAAAAACCACTTGTTAAAGTGGTTTTTTAGCTTAACTTAAACAACAGCATTTATACTTTTTTAAATAAAACCTCTGGATTTACCATGGTTTTCATTTCAAGCACATTGCCATTTGGATCTTCAATAAAAAACGTTTCTTGCTCAAACTCATCACCAATAAAACGGCGATATGGTTTATCTAGGTATTCAATACCCGCATCTTCAATACGTGTTTTTAACCCGTTAAATTCATCTTCAGATAAGTGAATCCCAAAGTGAGGTACTGCTACAGCTCCCATATCAACATCATGGCGAACTGTTGGTAGGCGCTCAACACTTTGGTGCAAGGTAAGTTCATTACCCCAAAAATCTATATCTACCCAGCGACCTTCTTCACTGTTACCCGTTTTACAGCCTAGTACGTCACAATAAAACGCTTTAGCCACTTTTAAATCGCCAGCCGGAATAGCCAGATGTAAACAGTTAGACATAAATAACCCTTGGTTAACACTTTAATACATTAAATTATCGCCATTATACATAACTTGTGATTTATAGAACATTAACAGCGGCACTATTAAGCATATTTAATACCTAAATGCAGTTTAAAAAACACGCTTTTAAAGTTTGTAATTACTTATAACATTTATTTGTTAGAGAGTATTAGAAAGCGCAAAAGGATTAGTTTAAAATGCGCCGCTATGATTAAATTCTTACTTTTAAAATTCATCACTTTCTTTTTAGGCTTTGTAGCTTGCTTTGCTATGCACACTACTTTTGCATTACCTTTAGTGATTTCTGCTGCGCTAACGGGGCTTATTGGCTCGTTTATTCCTTTTCCTGCACATTATAAAAACCATCCGTATGCTGCAATTTATGCTGGTAGCTTTGCAGGCATGTGTTCAACTCATTTAATTACCAGTTACTGGGAAATTGCTATTATTTCGCTTATTGGCTCAAGTTTGTATGTGCTTACTATGAATATGTTTACAGGTTTTGGTGGCAAGCTTGGCAGCGTAGCTTTTGCAAGCGTGGCACTTTTTGTATTAGCCAAAGGAATTGTATTATGAGTATTGAATATCCATTACTTGTACTGCTTGGGGCTTTTTTAACATTTTATTTAGCTAAGCATAGTCGCTTTGACGGGGTTAGAGCGTCGTCTTCACTTTCTATTATTGCTTATTTAATTTTTAGCGCTTTAAATTTGAACCCCGATTTATACGCAATTGTATTTTTTGGCGGCACATTCATAGGTATGAGCGCCCCACATCGATTTGGTATTTATACTGTAGCAAGCTCATCTATTTTGTTTTCAATCTTATTTGAATTTCTTGTACCAAAACTTGACGGCTATGGCGGTGCATTGGGTATTAGTGCATTTTTATCTGTATGTATTTGCCATACTTGTATTTTATTAGGTGCCCCAAGAAGTAAAAAACCGCCACCAGTTCAATAAAAAGTGGAAACTAGGCTGATTTTTATCCTGACATTAACTTTAATATATTTAAAAATTAGAGTGTAAAATATTCATGTTTTAACCTGTTCCTTTTTTCTGCAAGTCTGTTAGAATCTTCCGCGAACTTTATTTACCCTAAATAAAGACAATCATATATGGATTTATGAAAATGAAAAAACTAATCGCAGTAGCAGCTCTATCTTTACTTCCTTTCTCAAACGCAATGGCTGACCAAGATATTGGTTGTGGTCTTGGTTCTATGTTATTTGCTGGTCAGCAAGGTAAAGGCGTTAAAATTTTAGGCGCTACAACAAATGGTACATCTGGTAACCAAACTTTTGGTATCACTTTTGGTACTCTTGGTTGTGATGGTACTGGTACAGTAACTTCTTCAGAAAAAATCGCTTTATTCATTGACGGTAACATGGAGCAACTTGCTCGTGATATGTCAAAAGGTGAAGGCGAAACTTTAGCTACTCTAGCTGAAGCTTGGGGTGTTGCAGATCAAGATAAAGCAGCGTTCAATAAGCTTGCTCAAGCACAGTTTTCTTCAGTATTTACTTCTGAAAACGTGACTTCACAAACAGTTTTAGAAAACCTAAACACTGTTCTTGCAAGTAACGCACAACTTGCTTCTTATACTCTTTCTTAATCAGCTAAATTAGCCGGTTTTATACGTATAAATAAAGCCGCTGGAGTATTTCTCTAGCGGCTTTTGTAATTTAGTGATTATGAAAAAAATATTATTTGGTTTACTGCTCGCTCTTTTTAGTACTTACTCAAACGCTCAAAGTATTGAAACAAATACATTAGCAACACACTCTTACTGGCTTAAATTAGGTCACTACCGCTTGGCCACATTAGGTGATTGGAAAAGTGAAGTAGACAGTGCTGAGTTTTTTTTATCTCCTACAGGTAAAACAAGCCCATATGACGAACTTAAAGCCACTATAGCCGCATTTAGTGGTAAAAATACTGACCCAAAAACAACACAATATCGTTGTCAGTTTCCTGCACGTTATAAATGGCTAAAAACAAAAATTGAAAATAACTGGCCCGAACTTAATTGCCCAGAGCTACAGGCGTGGCAAAAAATAATAAACCCTAAAGGGGTTACGTTAGTTTTTCCAACTGCATTTATGAATAGCCCATCATCAATGTTTGGCCACACTTTACTTCGTATTGATGCAAAAGATCAGACTCGCCATAAAGAGTTGCTCGCATTCGCAGTTAATTTTGCAGCAGAACCAGACGGCTCAGATAACGCAGCTATGTATGCACTAAAAGGCTTGATTGGCAGCTATCCAGGTAAGTTTTCACTTATGCCATACTATAAAAAAGTACGCGAATATAATGATTTAGAATCTCGTGATATTTGGGAATACAAACTTAATTTATCAGAGCCACAGGTAGAGCTTATTTTATTGCACTTATGGGAGCTACAATTAGCTACATTCGATTACTTTTTTATTGATGAAAACTGCTCTTACCAATTACTTGCATTATTACAACTTGCACAAGAGGACCTTGATTTAACATCGTCATTTAATATGCAAGCTATTCCATCAGATACCGTTGCAGTACTAAGAAATAACAACTTATTACAAACACCTAATTACCGCCCTGCTTTTGGTACTAAGCTTTACCATTACTCTACTCAAATGACTGACGAACAACTTGATGATGCAAGAGAGTTAATGCAAGGTGGCTCTCTCAATACTCGTAATTACTCACAGTCGCAATTAGTCGCTATTTTAGAAATGGCGTATGAATGGTTAAATTTTGAATTTTACGATAAAGCATTAAATCGTGAAGAAATTGCCCCGCGACTAACTAAGCTACTCCTAATGCGCAGCAAATATAAAGTAGCTTCGCCATTTACTAAGCCAAGCCGCCCTATTGCTTCCCCAGAGCAAGGTCATGGTTCTTCTAAAGTATCGCTAGGTAGGGTACAAAATAATAACCAAGCAAACCTTACAAATTTTGGTTATAGGCTTGCGTATCATGACTTATTAGATAGGCCTGAAGGTTTTATAGCGGGTGCACAAATTAGTTTTTTTGATTTGGAAGCCGCTATTACTGACGAAGGAAATGCAGATATTGAACATTTTTACTTATTAGATGCTATGTCGCTTGCACCCGATAACCGCGTATTTGATAGCTGGTCGTGGAACTTTAAAATGGGCTTTGACCGACAACCAAGTGACAATAAACGTTTAGGCCGCTTTTTTACAAAAGGAGGCTATGGTAAATCTTATGGCGATCCTAATAATCTACACGGCTATATTCTTGGTCAATTTGAGCTAAATACAGGCGATATAACCGACCGACTTAGTACTGGAATAGGCAGCGAAGCCGGTGTAATTTGGCAAATAAGCAATAACCATAAACTCGCTTTAACTGGCAATATATTATGGCTAACTGATAACGCAGCAAGTAAGCACAGCGAAATAGCTATAACATGGAATTACGCTGTTTCTCGCAATGTATCGCTGCGCAGCAAAGTACAGCATGCTCAATGGCATAGCCATAATTCATCAATGAGTTTAGCTATGCAGTTTTACTTTTAACTTTCTCAATATTATTTATATTTAATGCTACTTGTAGGGTAGCCAAATAGCACTCTACATTTAGCTTTTATTCCCGATGCCTTATAAACACTTTTCAATAAGTGCTCCCACTGATGAAACGTAATAACGACTGGGTTATTGCTATTAAGCTGCCCTATAATGCCGTATTTACAAGGCTTTGATTTATCTTCTTCTACAAAGGTGCCAAATAACTTATCCCAAATAATAAGTACACCTGCAAAGTTTTTATCAAGGTAGCCTGTATTTATTGCGTGATGAACTCGGTGATGCGAAGGCGTATTAAATACTTTTTCAAACCAGCCTAACTTACCCACTATTTGAGTATGTACAAAAAATTGATACGCCAAATTTAATGCAACCACGCTAAATACTGTTAGCGGTTCAAATCCAATTAAAATCATAGGTAGCCAAAACACCCACATACCGGCTACGGGGTACATTAAGCTTTGCCTAAATGCGGTGGTAAAATTCATTTTAGTTGAGCTGTGGTGCACCACATGTGCAGCCCACAACCAATGAATATGATGCGATGCTTTATGAAACCAATAATACAAAAAATCTTGTAGTAAAAATGCAAATGCAATACTTAACACACTCACTTCAATATCAAACAATCTATAGTCATACAACCAATTAAATAAAGGCATTAACAGCAGTAACGCAATAGCATCTGCGCCTTGGTGTAATAGCGCTAACACTGTATTTGCTAGGCTATCTTTTATGTCGTAATAGCACTTAAACTTAATAAACTCACAGCAAACAAATATCAAAAATAACGGGCTAAGAGCGAGCAAAATAATTTCTGAGTTCATACTTTACCCGCCAAAAAATAATTATTTAAATTGTTTAACGCTTGGGTTATATCTTTTGTAATAACATATTTAAGTAATGCATTTGGCATCCACCATGGAGCTGAGCAGCTTATGCAATAGTTAAGTTCGGTAACTAAAGTATTGATGTCTTTATTTGCACTGAGGTATATGTCGCCTCGATGATTAGCTACTGGTTTATCGCCTACTATTTGGTAACTGATCTGATTTTGATCGGCACTGATTATTTGCTCTGAAAAAGTTATTTTACCTATTTTCACTTGCCTAACAGCTCCTTTTCCGCCTTCTATTTGCCCTTCGTCTTGTGCTTGTAGCAGCGTAAATTTGGCATTAAAAAATCGATGCAACTGTTGATGATCCAATAGTGTGCTTATTATTTGCTGTGGCTGTGCATTAAGCGCTTGTTTAATTGTTATAAGTATCATTTTTACAGCAAGAGGTTATTAGGCATTCAACTAGCATATAAAAATTTAACGTGGCAAACTTGCTAATACACGACTATTTTTTAGCTTTAGATGACAAATGCACACATTGGCTGATCATTACTTTTCAAGTATTCTTGATTACTTACAAGCGCAAGGCATTAATACTAAAACGGCTTTGCACGCTATTAGCTTTGACGAATTTAGTAATCAGCGTACCCATCAATTAGCGCCGCGTATTAGTTTAAATAGTTACAATGCTTTATTAGTTTATGGCAAGAAAACACTTAACGATCCTCTTTTTGGTTTTACCCTAGGTCAGCAAATTCGCACTGCTGACTACGGCGTTTTAGGTTACTTAATTGAATCAAGCGATAACTTAAGCAGTGCCATTAAAGCATTGTTAAGCTACGACAGCTTGGTGGCTGATATTGGTAAAGCCAAGTTTGAACTAAATACTGATACAGCAACTATTCGTTGGATTGCTCACCAAAGTTGTAATGAGCATGTTGTTTTACGAAACATGACCGCGTGGGTAAGTGTAATTCGCCAGTTAATAAATTTAATGCTTTCGCCAAGTAGTATTAGTTTCACTTATAATTGGTTGCCATCGCAAAGGCGCGCCCTTGAATCATGGTTTAAATGCCCTGTAAAAAGCAGTGCTGAATATAATCAAATTAGCTTTCCGAGCGATTATTTGACGCTGCCCTTTAAAACCGATAACGCCATTATTAATTCTACTTTTAAGCAATTGTCAGAGCAGCAACTCTCTAACTTTAAAAGCCAGCAGTGTATTGACGATAAAGTTAATCAGTTACTTACAGCTAAAACTACCTTGCAAAACTGCAACCTAATAGGCATAGCTGATGCGCTTAATTTAACACCCCGAACGCTACAACGACGCTTAAAACAACAAAACTTAACCTTTGCTCAGCTACTCGAAAAAGAACGTAAAAAACGTGCAGATACATTAATAGCCAGCATGCCACTTGCTGATTTATCTAATATTTTAGGATTTAAAGATCAAAGCTCTTTTAATCGAGCTTTTTTACGCTGGCATAAATGCTCGCCATTACAATTTATAAAATACAAAACAGCAAGCACAGCCAAATAAGTGCAAATTATTTACGTTATATAAACATAATATATATATGTTTTAGTTAATACTCTCTACACTAGGTGTATTATTGCTTTAAAAGATTTTTTATGTTTTTGCGTGTTTTATTAAGTGCTTTTGTATTTATTTTATATAGCCCCCTGTGTAACGCCGATTCGGTTACTTTTATAGCTGAAGACCTTCCTCCTTATCACTTTAAAAATCAGCAAGGTGAAGTAAGCGGCGCTTTAGTCGACATTGCCAAAGCAGTTGTGAAGCAAACAAACTTAACCGCTAATTTTGAAATAATGCCTATGGCCCGCGTTTTTAAGGAGCATAAAACAAATACCAACGCCATAATGTTGTCTTTGTTAAAAACCCCAGAGCGGATTAATAAATATACGTGGTTAGGCGAAGTGTATTTTGCAGATGCTTATTTAATTAGCTTAAAAAGCCATGTAGATGAAGTTGTTCACTTAAATTTTGCTAAAGAGTATAAAGTAGCAACCATTCGTGGCTACCTGAGCGAAGCCTACTTAAAGCAAAAAGGCTTTACCGAAAATAACAATTTAATACTGGTCAGTTACTATAATCAACTTTGGCAAATGCTTTATAAAAACCGGATCGACTTTGTAGTAACTAATACACTTACACTTAATAACGAGCTAAAAAGCCTAGGACTCGATCCTAGCCTAATAACAAAACGAATTCATTTAAGCGATCTTCCCTCCTCACTTAATTTTGCAGCAAGTAATCAACTTAATCCTAAAACAGCTAAAGCACTCTCTGACGCATTAAGTAATATTAAAGAAAATGGTGAATATCATGCCATTTTAAACAAGTGGCAACTTTTATTACCAAACACGACTAACTTGCAGCACTAACCATAGTTAAAGCCCGGCATTAGTTATTGGCAGTGGTTATTTAGTTATTTGCTAAACGCGGCAAAGCAAACTACAAAATTAAAAATCTCCTCCCCCCCAAAAAATAGACTACACCTTAGCGCCAAAATCTACGTTAAATATCACTAAGAGAATAGCCAAGCACATAAAAAATACATACCGGAAACACCTCCATAAAAGCCGTTAAAAAACACCTCAACCAAATTGGTATAACAATAAATCATTTTAAAAATATTTAATTTTACTAATTGGTAAGTTTTAATTGTTAAATTGGTATGCTAGATTGAGATTAAGCGATGCCTGTACCGCACAATTTTTACTTCATCACACAGAGACAATAATGATAAAAAATACATCCACATTTAAACTTACGGCTTTAGCCGTTATCACCCCTTTACTTTTTACCGCTTGTTCAAGTACCCAAAGCACTAATCAGCAAAGCGATGCACCGGTACCTGCAACAAAGTTTGATTTATCTCACTGGAAAATAAATGTACCAGTTGATTTAAACAACGACGGTAAAATTGATGAAATAGATGTAGAAGAAATTCAGACTTACGCACACCCTGATTTTTTCTACCTTGATGAAAAAGGCTACATGGTATTTACCTCCCCTAATAAAGCGCTTACAAGTGCTAACTCTACTAATACCCGTAGTGAACTTAGACAAATGATCCGTGGATCAAATACTAAAATTAAAACTAAACACTCTAAAAACAACTTTGCTTTAGCTGTTCACCCGCTATCTGACCGATTTGGTTCTGTTGGTGGAAAAATGGAAGCAACGTTAAAAGTAGATCACGTTGCGCTACGTGCGACCGACCCTGATAAAAAAGCAGCTTACTCGGTTGTTGTAGGACAAATTCACGCGGGTAAAGATCAGGCACTTATTGATACCAAGCTTGGTTATGGCTGGGGCAATGAACCAATTAAAATATATTACAAAAAATGGCCTGGGCACAAAACAGGCTCAGTTTTTTGGAACTACGAACGTAATTTACCTAAAACAAATCCTGACCGTAAAGACATTACTTACCCTGTTTGGGGTAATACATGGGAAAACCCTAACGAGCCAGGCAGCGCCGGTATTGCACTAGGTGAAGAATTTAGCTACACGGTAAATGTGTATAAAAATGTTATGCACCTTACATTTAGCACACAAGGCAAAGAAGACGTTAACTACTCTATTAACTTAGGTAATAACGTAGATGCTTATGGCAAAGTAGACGAAAAAGATCATCCAAATGGTTACGCTGCAGATTGGCATTACTTTAAAGCCGGCGCTTATAACCAATGTAGTACTAAAAGCGCGAAAGGTATTTGGTACCCAGGTTGTTTAGGTACTGGCGATTGGTCTACAGATAAACAAAATGGCGATTACGCTCAAGTAAGCTTTAGTAAACTTGCGTTAAGCCCAGCGACACCGCCAACAAAATAACTAGGCTAGTACAGCCTCAGATAAGTAATTTTTTAGTGATGTAAACAGTGGCGTTGGTAGATTATTAATATCGCACCAGCGCCACTTTAAACATTTATTAGGCTCTTTAAGCTCAGGCTCCCCGCCTTCAAAATCAGCTTTTACATACAACGTAATATAGTGTTTGTTCTCTGCTGTAAAAATATCATTGGTAAAATCAAGCTTAGTAATTTTACTTACCTTTAAACCTGTTTCTTCAAACACTTCTCGTATTGCACATTGCTCAACACTTTCACCAAACTCTAAATGCCCACCAGGTGTTGCCCATGTATTAGCACCGTGCGCACCAATGCGCTCACCTAGTAAAATTGTGTTTTGGCGCATTATAATAACCGCAACCCCTACTCTTACTACGTTACTCATATCGTATTTTCTCTTATTTTTACTGCCCGCCATGCTGAACCACACGCTTTGTATTGTCAATTTGGTATTTTTAAAACCAGTGTATTGATTAACTTTTAGCCGACCAAGGTCGAATAGCTTGCTTGCTAAAAAAAGCCTACATTTTGTAAGGTCTCTCACACACAAATTTAGCTTTAGGAGCCTTACATGTCAGGCGAATATAAACAGCAATATACTGCCTTTAAACAAAACCCAGCCCAATTTTGGCTCGAACAAAGTAAAAATATTCCATGGTATAAAACCCCCACAAAAGCATACACACAAGACGACGACGGGCTTTATCATTGGTTTAGTGACGGGCAATTAAACACCAGTTTTTTAGCGCTAGACCAACACGTTATTGCCGGATTTGGCGAGCAAACTGCACTTATTTACGACTCCCCAGTCACTAATACAAAGCAGACTTATAGCTACTCACAACTGCAACAAGAAGTTACTAAATTTGCAGGCGTAATACAATCGTTAGGTGTTACAAAAGGCGATCGCGTTGTTATTTATATGCCAATGATCCCACAAGCTGTTATTGGTATGTTGGCGTGTGCTCGTCTTGGTGCTATTCATTCGGTGGTATTTGGTGGGTTTGCTGCACACGAATTAGCTGTACGCATTGATGATGCCAAGCCCAAGCTTATACTTAGCGCCTCATGCGGTGTTGAAGTAAACAGCGTTATTGAATACAAACCACTCATTGATAACGCAATAGACTTAGCTACGCACAAAGTAGAGCACTGCATTATTTATCAGCGTCCACAAGTTACCGCCACTCTTAAGCCTAAACGAGACATAGATTGGACCCAGGCAATGCAAACGGCTGCAAGCGCAGATCCGGTGCCTGTAAATGGAGATGACCCGCTTTATATTTTATATACCTCAGGCACGACAGGCACACCCAAAGGCGTAGTGCGCGAAAATGGCGGTCACGCAGTGGCAATGCAATACAGCATGGAAACCGTTTATGGTATGAAGCCCGGCGACGTATTTTGGGCAGCGTCTGACATTGGCTGGGTAGTTGGGCACTCTTATATAGTTTACGCGCCGCTAATGTATCGCTGCGCGACAGTATTATATGAAGGTAAACCCGTTAAAACGCCCGATGCCAGTGCATTTTGGCGCGTGGTTGAAGAATATAAAGTAAATGCATTATTTAGTGCCCCCACCGCCTTTAGAGCAATCAAAAAAGAAGATCCAAATGCCGATGGTTTTAATCAATACGATACCTCAAGCTTAAAACGTTTATTTTTAGCTGGCGAGCGATTAGACCCTCCCACTTACGAGTGGCTTAAAGAAAAAACCAAACTGCCAGTGCTCGATCATTGGTGGCAAACAGAAACCGGCTGGGCTATTGCTTGTAACCCTGTAGGGCTTGAGTACTTAGCAACAAAACCTGGCAGCTCTACCGTGCCTACTCCAGGTTTTGACGTGCGAATATTAGATATGGATGGCAATGAATGCGCAGCTAACGAGCAAGGCGCCGTGGTAATTAAACTGCCACTTCCACCGGGTTGCCTGCCAACAATTTGGCAAGATACCTCGCGTTTTAAAGCAAGCTACCTAAATGAATACGAAGGTTATTATTTATCTGGTGATGGCGGTTATATTGATGAAGACGGCTACCTATTTATTATGGGCAGAACCGACGACGTTATAAATGTAGCAGGGCATAGGCTTTCTACCGGCGAAATGGAAGAGATAGTAGCCGCGCACCCTGCTGTTGCCGAATGCGCTGTTTTTGGTGTAAACGATCCCCTAAAAGGGCAACTCCCTATGGGAATGATCGTGCTTAAAAATGATTTTATAGGCTCAAGTACCGACGTAGAACAAGCGCTTGTTTTAAGTGTTCGTAATCAAATTGGCGCTATTGCGTGCCTTAAAAATATAGTTAGCGTAGATAGGCTGCCCAAAACACGCTCGGGTAAAATACTGCGTAAAAATTTGCGCCAACTGGTTGATGGCGAAGAGCTACAAATACCTTCAACCATAGATGATGCCAGTATCTTTGAAGAAATAAACCAACAACTAACACAAAGATAAACCCAACCAACCTATCTAAAGCCATTTTTATAATGGCTTTTTATTTCATCCTCATATTTGATCCTTTTACTTAGGTTTAGGCTTAGGTTTAAGTTTTAAGTTTTAATTTAACCAACAGCTGAAATTTTTTACAGCTTTGTACTTTCTTCTTTTAATAGCGTTATTAATTTAATCAATTTAAAAAGGAATGGTGTATGCCCCGCTTGCTACAAAAACTATTAACTACAGCCCTATTATTTATAGGCTTTGCCACACAAGCCTATGAAATAGAAGACTTAGGGGACGGCTTACACCGCTTTATAGACGACAGACACCGCTCAGTATTTTTAATCACTTCTGAGGGCGCAATTGTTACCGACCCGCTTAATAAAAAAGCCGCCATCTGGTTAAACGAGCAAATTAAAACCCGCTTTAACGTACCGGTAAAGTATGTAATTTATAGCCATAATCACAGCGATCATATTTACGGCGCCGAGGTATTTAAAAGCCCGCACACCACGTTTGTAGCGCATAAACTCGCTGCGCAAGATATTAAAAACACACAAATGAAAACAGTAACGCCCAGCCTTACTTTTGATGACGAGCTACTACTTACCCTTGGTGAGTCAACAGTAAAGCTTAACTACCATGGTCCAAACGATGGTCGTGGTTCGGTTAGTATATTATTCGAAAAGCAAAAAACGTTATTTGTAGTTGATTGGATTGTTATTGGCAGAATGCCGTGGCAAAAGCTGTGGAGTTACGATATTCAAGGCATGATTAACTCAACCCAAGCGGTACTCAAATATGACTTTGATACTTTTGTAGGCGGACATGCCGATATTGGCAGCAAGGCTGATGTAGCGCGCTATTTAAGTTATTTGGAGCATTTATATAGCCAAGTAACAGCAGGCGTTTTAGCTGGTAATACGCTTGACGAAATTAAACAAAATGTAAAATTAGACCAATTTAGTGACTTTAAACAGTTTGATGCATGGTTACCACTTAACATAGAAGGCGTGTACAAGCGTTTAATGGAAGAGTCTGGCATGGGTTGGCGCAGCGATTTATAAGCTTTAGTCTAATAATCATTGGTATTGCCGTATTTAACGCAATACCAATGTATTCATTAATTAAATAAGGTTATTACTGATCAAACCTTTTTAATCTATCCCAATTACTTTAAGCAGTAACCTACATATAAACCGAGTAAGTAGTACTCCAAAAGCTCGCTAACGTTGTCAATATTTACTGCGTCTAGCTCATTTACACAAAACCACGCTTTGACAATAACCATGCTTTATAGGCTGGGTATATTTAGGTATTTTAAAAACTTCTTAGATTTACCAAGCATTCATAGGTATTTTTAAAGTTACTTGGCTACCATCTTCATTCTCTAAAAGTAATTGTAAAATCTCTCCAGATTCCTTGCGCATTAATTCTTTTGCTTCACTGGCAGGGCAGCCTGGAATTTTACAGCCTTCTATAGAAATGATTTTCTGTCCTGCAACAATCCCTGCTTTTTCAGCGGGTGAATTAGGCTCTACTTTTTCAATAACAAATGATGTTACCGTCGGGCTAAAAAAACCATCAGCCCCGACGTTCCCCAAAACTCCAAGTTTAACCTTCTCTGCAGCCAAGGCATTGAAAGAAGTAATTGAGATTAAAATAATTATGAATTTGAACATATGAATTAACACTCCATGTAAGTCTATTTAAGCTATAAGAAGCGATGAGTAATAGTTCGCTAAAATGTTTAGCTGAGTTGGATTAAGTCAACTATTGCGAATCTGGCTTGATGGTATCGTTAGCTATGAAGCAAGTCAAAATGGTATACCATCACCTTGATTTTCTTCATTAAGTATTCTTATTAGGCTTAAGGGGGCATCCATTGGATCTTTGCTGAAGTTAATAATATCTTGAATTCCAAGTGCAACTCCTGAATTAAACAATTTATCGCCTGCTGAACTGAAAGCAAAATCAATCACCTCTTGGGCATCATACGACCCAAAAAGATTAAAGTAGCTATCTAAAAGTATCCCTTTATGATCTTTTTCATTGAAAGGTGATTGAGAAATAATATGCAATTGAAATCCCATAATATAACCGGATATTAATTTGTCATGCTTAGATAACGAAATTAACTCTTTAGGACTAATTGGTAATATCATCATTTGACCAGAAAAAGTAGAACCAATTGCATCAATTAATTTCTCAATTTTCTTTCCCTTACCAAATCCAAACATAAAGCTTATCCTTTCTTGCATGCTAAAGACGTAGCACTAAGCAGTGCTAAAACTGCAGGTTATAATGTATAGAAAAAACCTAACAAATTGCTTTAATTAACTTTAACTGAAGCTAAACGTCTTCGTGTTTTCTAAGTTGACTTTGTATATATTCAAGAACATTAAAGCTAGCCAACCATGTAGTAAACTCATTATTGTTAATATTTCCTTTCACATACTCATTAATTGCGATTGTTTCAGTTGATATTGTCTCTGTTGTTGACCAACTAATGTCAGTTAAAAGTGACAGTGCTTTAGGAAAAATTAAAAAATTAGATTGGATGAAATTTGCTACTTCTTCAGTATTATTAAACCACTCTAAATGAGAATGGCTTGAATTTAAAAGAGGGTGGATTTGCTTATCCGTTTGGTACTTCCCATAGTGCACACCGATCAACTCAAGCTCATCTCCAGAGCCTGTTTGATGCGTTCGTATTCTATTGAGCATTGAATGTACATTAGACTCACCTATTTTGATTTTGTCTAAATTAACACTCCGTACTGCGTATATTATTTTACTCATTATTTGTTACATAAATCGAACATTATAAGAAACTCAACAAGTTAGCTGTACAAAATTAACGTACATCCCTACTCGCGCTACCCTCACTTTTCTTACCTACAGTTTTAGCAAATTACTTAACACATTACTATCACTAAGTTTTTTATGTTCTCAGCGTTAAATTAAATATTTTTGAATATAAAAAAAACGCGCTCAAGCAATTTTAAAGATGCCTTAGCGCGGTTTTTATATTTTAAATCTAAGTATTAAAAAAAGCGTATTAACTAAAATCGACCACCACTTCATAACGCCCAGGCATGTCGTTTACTTCGTATACCCAACCGTGTCGTTTTATTATTTTTTCGCTTAACTCCACCCCTAAACCGTAGCCAATATTGGCGGGCTTATTTGTGTTATTAGCAGTGTGTGGCGTATCCGTTTGTACGCTGCTATTTACTTATAGAGATCTCGTTGTGCAATATGCCATTACCTTGATAGCTTGGCTGACTACTACACGCAGCAAGCGTGCAACTAAGTGCAAATAAAAAACCGGTTGAGTGCTTTTTAAAATAAACCATTTAACTATGCCTAATTCGTACTATTACACATAGCTTATTAGGTCGAGGGTTAAGGAGGGGTTAAATGATTTAATCTAAATGTTGGGTTATTAATTTAACAGTAAAAAGTAATCACTTTAGATTTTTTACATCGTTATAAATTTTGCAGCTGCTCTATCAACCATTTATGGATTGGGCTGTTATTGGTACGCGGATGCCATGCGGCTATTACTTTAAAGGTAGGAGGCAGAGCTTCTATTTTTAGCTGTTTAACTTTGCTGTTTGGTAATAATCTTGATGGGTAAAACGCTAGCATATCGGTTGTATGTAAAATGTCGGGCACTGCTGAAAAACTCGGTACCGACATTACAATATTACGTTTTAGCCCTTGGCTTTCAAACCACTGATCGTGCGATCCGCGCAAATTAGCGCGCGATGGCGACACCACTAGCTGTGAATGCTTTGCAAATTGCGCCAAACTCAAAGGTTCAGTGTAAGTAGTGTTACCTATACCGGTAATACACAAATGCTGTTCTTCAAACAAAGTGATATAAGAAAGGTTGTCGGGTATAAATTCTGGAAAGCTTATCAGCAAATCAAGCTCGCCTGCCGTTATAAGTTGATTAACGTTGTCAGACGCAAAGTCGCGCACTATCAGCTTTAAACCTGGCGCTTCGCGGCGGGTAATATTAAATAATTGCGGCAATAAGGCCTGCGTGGCGTAGTCGGTTGCGCTTATGGTAAACACACCTTTATAAGTTTGCGGACTAAACAGCTCGGGCTCTAATAACGATTCTAATTGCTTTAAAATATGATTAATAGGCGCCTTGAGTCCTTGCGCTTTAGGAGTAGCAACCATGTTATTGCCTTGGCGAATAAACAAGCGATCGTCAAATAAGTCTCGTAGCTTTCGTAGTTGCTCACTAATAGCTTGTTGCGTTAACCCCATTTTTTTGGCTACTTGCGAAAGATTTTGCAGTTCTAATAAGCTACTGAGTACTCTTAACTGTTTTATATCGAGCCGACTAATACCATTCATAATTGTATGCTGCACAAAAAAGTGTTGTTTCAAATTGTATCTTTAAATCTCTATGCTGCCAATGTTGCTTAACCACTATTTAAGCCTTTGTTTGCTTTATAAGAGAATTTAAAATGAAATCAGAATTAGTTAATACCGCTCCTTTATTCTCATCAATTGAGCTTGGCCCTTTTACACTTAAAAACCGTATTGTGATGCCTCCTCTTACTCGCTCTCGCAGCACTCAGCCTGGCAATATTCCTAATGAATTAATGGCTGAGTATTACTCGCAGCGCGCATCGGCTGGTTTTATGGTTACCGAAGGCACACAAATAGAACCTCGTGGGCAAGGTTACGCTTGGACCCCAGGTATTCACTCGCAAGCACAAATTGAAGGCTGGAAAAAAGTAACACATGCAGTACATGCTAAAGGCGGTGTTATTTTTGCTCAGCTTTGGCATGTAGGGCGCGTATCGCACGCCACACTACAACCAAATTCAGGTAAACCGGTTGGCCCTTCAGATATTATTGCTGACAATGTAAAAGTATTTATTGAAACCGCACCTGGTGAAGGCGCATTGGCTGACCCAAGTGAGCCTCGTGCACTAACAACAACTGAAGTTGGCGAACTGGTAAACATGTATGCGCAAGCTGCACGTAATGCTCTAGAAGCAGGCTTTGATGGCGTAGAGCTTCATTGTGCTAACGGGTATTTAGTTAATCAGTTTATTTCTGAACATACTAATAACCGTGACGATCAATACGGTGGAACGCTTAGTAATCGCCTGCGCTTTTTAAAAGAGATAGTTGAAGCGGTAAGTGACGTTGTAGGCTCTGATCGTTTAGGTGTTCGCTTTGCTCCTTTATTTGAAAGCACAGATGAAACACGAGTGTATCTAGGACTTGTAGAATCAAACCCTCATCATACTTATGTACAAGCCGTTAAAGTGCTTGAGCAAGCTGGCATTGCTTACTTATCAATAGCGGAAGCTGATTGGGAAAATGCTCCTGATTTACCACAAGAATTTTATAAAGCAGTACGAGCTGAATTTTCAGGTCGCATTATTTATGCTGGTAAATACACAGTAGAAAAAGCGGTACGTATTTTAGGTGAAGGTTACGGTGACTTATTTGCATTTGGTCGCCCATTTATAGCTAACCCTGATTTACCAGAGCGTATAGCGAATAATTGGACGTTTAACGAGGCCGATGCAGCCACTATGTATGGCGGTACTGAAGTCGGTTATAGCGATTATCCTTTTTATCAAAAGTAGCCAACCTAAACTCTAAACGATATATGGGATAAGGATTGGTATTGGCATAGAACCGATACGGTTTTATACCAGGTAGCTTAATTAAGCTACCTGTTTTGAGGTAAGAAAACGGTGTTGATAACACTGCTGAATTTGTTATTAGTTGTTCTCGACAATTGCTCTTTCATTTCTCTACCTTCTGCATTTATGCAGCCATATATCAGTCATTTTTTAATAGAGTTAGCGTTAGATTGAATCTCTCAAATTGATTAAGTATTACTGCGGATTGGTATTAGCGTCAAGAATAGTAAAGATAAGTAAAGGGGTGTAAAGCCTCCCTACAGTTGCCCTGCATGCAGTTGGCATTCAGTTTCAAACGTCAATACTAGCCATGTTAACCACAAACGACGCAATATTATGAAACTTACATTTATACTACCTGCACTATTAGTTATTGGCACTTTATCTAGTTCTGCATTTGCAGCACCACATGATAGATATACAAAGCAAGAATATAAAAAGGTTCAGCTAAAACGAGAACTGAAAAAAATTAACCAAACTAAGGTAATCAAGTATGTTCCAGTTAAAGTTGTTAAAAGAAACGTTAATAACACAGCATTTGTTAAAGTTAATGTCATAACGTATCACCCTAGCCTTAAATTTATTAAAAGATAAATGCGCACTTTAAAATATAAAGTCATGTTTGCGGCAATAAACAACGCGCCGCAAACTTAGCTTTTTACACCATTTAAACTCTATTATTGGTATTTTCCCATCTAAAATGCACGGAAATAACGTTTTCTAAGCACAACAAAAAAGTCCAAATACATAATTTAATAGCAATATTATTAAAATATCTCTCATAATAAATATACTTAAAAAGAACAGAATTACCCTTAAAAATCGTCAAAAACTAGAGATTATGTCAAGAACCGTCAGTAAAATGTAAAAAGCTGTAAGCATAGCTCCGTTTGCTGTTGTATGTCAGTTAACATTCAGTTTGAACCGCTAGTATTGAACCCAGTTATGTAAAAACATAAACGAGGCAATACTATGAAACTTACTTTTTTACTACCTGCACTGCTCGCCATTGGCGCAGTATCAGGCTTTGCGCTTGGAGCACAAAACGAGCGAGAGAATGATAAAAGCTTTAAACGTGACCACGACAAACGTATTGAATATAAACGCGATGAACGCCGCCATGAAAAAAAGCAACGTATTGAGCATAAAAAAGAAAAACGAGAAGACCGAAAGCAAGAAAAACGTAAACTTGCTAAGTACAAGCAGGAAAAGCGTGAACAATACCGCTACAACCAGCGCAAATATAACTACTTAACAAACCATAATAATTCAGTCGCTTACAGACAAAATCGATTTATAAACCATTTACCACGCAATAGCGCATCGATTAGATTTAATGGTATTTCGTTTACGTTTAACGACGGCCTTTACTACCGTAAAGCTAAAAGAGGCTACCACGTAGTTACGCCACCTAGAGGCCTGCGTATAAATACGCTACCAAGAAATTACAGGCATTTTAAGCATCACAATACCACCTACTACACATATCAAAACGTGTATTACGTCGCAAATAATGACGGTTATACAGTGGTTGATGAGCCACCAACCCGTCTTAATCAGGCAATAAAAGTGGGTAATGTGAATGATTATAGCTTGGGCCAAACTTACGATTCATTGCCTCAGGCAGCACAGGCCGTAATAATTAACTCGCAGCAGTATTTTAAATACGGCGATATTTATTTTTTACCGCAAATAAGTGGTGACGACATAAAATACCTCGCTATAAAGCTAGGTTAAATCCGCTATAAATTAAAAGGCCTTGCTACCAATAGCAGGGTCTTTTTCATTTCCCCTATAGGTAATAACTTAAAGCAATAAAATCAATTCCCTCTCTAAACATTAACATGTCTTAGTATTTGTAAGCTTTTTTGCTAAACTAGCTCGCATATTAATAGTGAGAGTGTATTTATGTCGGGTGAGTTTCCACGTGCTGGTTTTTGGCGCCGTTTTGCGTCGTTAGTTTACGATACGTTAGCCATTATTGCGTTTGCGATGTTAACTGTAGTGCTGTATTTATTTGCCGTTCAAGGGCTTATTTCTCTCGATGTAATTAGTTTAAATGGCGCAGAGGATGTATCTGCCTTTATTCAGAACTCAAATCTTCTTTCGGGTATTCGTACCGCTCTTTTAATTATTGTTACCTTAGTATTTTTTGGCTACTTTTGGACTAAAAGCGGGCAAACCATTGGCATGCGTGCATGGCGTTTAAAAGTACAAACTATTGAGGGTAATTTAATTAGCTGGCCACAATCAATTATCCGCAGCGTTAGCGCTTTACTCGGTTTAGGTAATTTGGTGGTGTTAGTAGATTTTAAAAACAAAAAAGCACTGCAAGATTACATCTCTAAAACAGAAGTTATTGCACTTACTAAAGAAGAAAACAGACGTATTTATAGTGAGCTTGATTAATACCAACTTTTCAAATCGTGAGTTAAGCGGTAGTTAAGCGGTAGTTAAGCGGTAGTTAAGCGGTAGTTAAGCGGTAATTAAAAAGCAAAAAGGGTGACCAGTGGTCACCCTTTTTCATGCTTTGAATAGGTAAATCTATACCCGTTTATTCATCAAATATGTCGCAAAGCCTATGAATATAATACTGGGCAATACCGCCCCTATAATGGCAGGTATTTGGTAAACCATAACGACAGGGCCAAATATTTCATTAGTTAAGTGAAACACAATCCCCGTTACAACACCCATAATAATACGTGCGCCCATAGTAACGGTACGTAGTGGGCCAAATATAAACGAGAGCGCCACCAGCAGCATTACCGCAACAGATACTGGCTGCATCAACTTACGCCATAGAGCAAGCTCATAGGTACTTGTGTCTTGTTCGTTTTGCTCTAAGTAACTTAAATACGACCAAAGCCCAGTAAATGAAAGTGACTCCGGTTTTACCGAAACAACCCCTAACTTTTCAGCTGTGAGCTGCGAAGGGTAAAACTCTTCTGGTAATTGCTCTGTTGTGGTTTTTTCGCTAGTAATAATAACCTTATTTACGTCACGAAGTAGCCAGCCTTCTTTTCGGCTCAGTGCATCTCTTGCTTTAGTAATTTGGGTAAGCTCTAGCGATTTATCAAAGTGGTACATGTGTACCCCGTTGAGCCTGCCGTTTTCATCAACATCTTCAATATTAATAAAATTATTGCCGTCTTTAGCCCATACACCTTTTTGTGTATTAAACACATCGCCGCCATGTATTGCTTGGTTTCGCATTTCTTTAGCGTGTAATTGCGCTTCAGGTGCACCCCATTCGCCAAGTGCCATCATGCATACAGCCATAAATATGGCCGTTTTCATCACTGAACCAATTATTTGTAAGCGCGACATACCAGCGGCTTGCATCACTACCAGCTCACTGTTTGAGGCAAGTGCC
Source organism: Pseudoalteromonas sp. NZS71 (assembly GCF_015864715.1). NCBI lineage: Bacteria > Pseudomonadati > Pseudomonadota > Gammaproteobacteria > Alteromonadales > Pseudoalteromonadaceae > Pseudoalteromonas > Pseudoalteromonas sp. NZS71. The sequence goes on from NZ_JADYWS010000011.1 coordinate 102,723, forward strand.
CCCAAACCCGTTAAGCCACCAATTAGCGCGGCCATCGGAAAAAACACCACTAAATCGCCAGGTATTGTGTAAAGCGTGTAAAGCATTGCGGTCATTAAGTCGTAACTGCCGCGCCCTACCGACTTTAACTGGTCGATAAATTTAATTAAGGTGCTAATACCAACAAGTACCAACAATGCAAAGCCGGTAGTTTGTAAAATACTGCGGCCTAAATACCAATCAAGCGTTTTCATCATGAGCCTAACTCCCGCTTAGTTACAACGGCTTTAAGCCAAGCGCCCAGTGGTCGCCCTTTTATAATTAATAACCCACCTATAAACAGGGCACTTAGGTGAATCCACCACAAGCCGATTGAAGGCGGGATTTTGCCATCTTCAACTGCAAATTTAGCGGCATTTAGTAAAATAAAGTAGCCTAAGTACAAGCTAATAGCAGGCACTAGTTTTGCAAATTTACCTTGGCGAGGATTAACCACACTTAGCGGCACTGCCAGTAAGGTAAGTAGTGGGATTGATAACGGAATAGCGAGTCGCCATTGCCATTGAGCAATAGATTCAGGAGTGTTTATAGCCAATAATTGGTTAGTTGGCACAGCCTCTAATTTACGGCGTTGATGCTCTATTTCTTGTTCTCGTATTTGTACGCTGTAACCGTCAAATTCTGTTAAATTAAGTGCAGGCGTTGTGCCGTCTGTTTCGTAACGTTTACCGTCTGTTAGTACTAGCTGTTGCTCACCATTTACGGCCTCAACCACAACACCTTGCTGTGCATATACTAAGCGCGCTAGATTGCCTTTTTCGCTATCAGGTAACTGTGCAACAAATACCTTATTGAGCTCTTTGCCGCCTTTTTCAATATTATGAATAAACACCACGGCTTTTTCGTTACCGGTTTCTTGGAACCGCCCAGCTCTGAGTGCAGATAACCCTGCATCGGCTTTGGCTTGTTCTTTCAATTGATACTCTTGCTCGCTTGCCCACGGCGCTATATACATAGTCAATGCAGCGGCTAATATGGCAAGCCCAACGCTTGATATAAGCGTTACGCGCACAACATACCATTCACTTACGCCACAGGCTTTAAGGACGGTCATTTCGCTATCGGCGTAAATACGGCTGTAAGCCAAAATAATGCCTAAAAATATACTCAGCGGAAGTATTAGCGAGGCTAGTTGTGGAAGCTTTAGTGCAATCATCGATAGCACTAATTTAGCAGGAATGCTGCCCTCAGAGGCATCACCTAAAATACCAACTAACTTTTGTGACAAAAATATTGTCATTAAAGTTAAAAATACGGCGACCTGCGATTTTAAAACCTCAGCGGTCAAATAACGGAAAATTAGCAATGCTCGCCCCTGTTAAACATGGAATTTCACTACGATAGTGAGAATTGAATAGTTAAATAGCTATTTTACCCAATTAATACCGGCAAATAGGCTATTATTATAAGCCATCAAATTTAATTATCCTACCTAAGTGCACGATATAATGTTGCATTAGTAGCCCTTAAGCATATAAAGTTCAATTACACAGTAAGAGTCTAGCAAAATCAGCTAAAATAAGAATTATCCTTACATAAGTTACGTAGATAAGACTAGAAAATACTTTTTTAGCCCCAACTTACTAACTTAAATGACTCAAAATCAGGAGTGACAATGGAATTTAACGTAAAAAGTGGTAGCCCAGAAAAACAGCGCAGCGCATGTATTGTGGTTGGCGTTTACGAGCCACGTAGGTTATCCCCCATTGGTGAACAACTCGATAAAATTAGTGATGGCTATATCTCTAATTTACTTCGCCGTGGCGACTTAGAAGGTAAGCCAGGCCAAGTTTTATTATTGCATCATGTACCCAATGTATTAAGCGAGCGCATATTGCTTGTAGGTTGTGGTAAAGAGCGCGAGCTTGATGATAAGCAATATAAACAAATTATTTCTAAAACTATTAATACTTTAAACGAAACAGGCTCTATGGAAGCAGTCTGCTTTTTAACAGAGCAACACGTTAAAGGTCGCGACACTTACTGGAAAGTTCGTCAAGCAGTAGAAACAACGCAAGATTGCTTATATACGTTTAACCAATTAAAAAGTAAAAAAGTAGACCCTCGTCGTCCACTTCGTAAAATGGTGTTTAACGTACCAACACGACGCGAACTAACGATTGGCGAAAGTGCCATTGAGCATGGTTTAGCCATTGCTGCAGGTAGTAAGCTGTGTAAAGACGTGGCTAATATGCCACCAAATATTTGTAACCCAGTGTACTTAGGCGAGCAAGCACAAGAGTTGGCAACTAATTTTGACAACATCACTGTTGATATTATTGGCGAAAAGCAAATGGCAGAACTAGGCATGAATTCTTACCTAGCTGTTGGCCGAGGTAGTGATAACGAATCAATTATGTCGATTATTAACTACAAAGGCGCCGCTGACGACCAAGCCCCTATTGTACTTGTTGGTAAAGGCTTAACGTTTGACTCAGGCGGTATTTCATTAAAACCAGGCGAAGGCATGGACGAAATGAAATACGACATGGGCGGCGCTGCAGGTGTTATTGGCGCAATGCGTGCACTTGCACAAATGCAATTGCCAATTAACGTTATTGGTGTTTTAGCTGGTTGTGAAAATATGCCTGGCTCAAACGCGTATCGCCCAGGTGATATTTTAACAACAATGTCGGGGCAAACAGTTGAAGTGTTAAACACCGACGCTGAAGGTCGTTTAGTATTGTGCGACGCACTAACGTACGTTGAACGCTTTAATCCAGATACGGTTATTGACGTAGCAACACTTACTGGCGCTTGTATTGTAGCCCTTGGCGCGCATGCGACTGGTTTACTATCAAACCATAACCCACTTGCACACGATTTATTAAAAGCGTCTGAGCAAAGTGGCGACCGCGCATGGCAGTTACCGTTATGGGATGACTATCAAGATCAGCTAGAAAGCCCATTTGCTGACTTTACAAACTTAGGTGGACGCTCTGCGGGTACTATTACTGCGGCATGTTTCTTGTCTAAATTTACTAAAAAGTATCATTGGGCGCATTTAGATGTTGCCGGTACAGCGTGGCGCAGTGGCGCTAAAAAAGGCGCAACGGGTCGACCTGTACCAATGCTTACTCAGTATTTATTAAATAGAGCTGGCGTAAGTGAAGCCGCTCAAGATTAAACACACTGTTTAGCTATTTATAAGGCGCCATTTGGCGCCTTATTTATTTGTGTATTAATTGAAGCAAACCCCGTTATATGGCAAAATCTGCCTCTTAATTTATGTATATCAATTTGGTATACATTCAATGTCATGGGAAACCCCGATACAATGAACATGAATGCTAAATTTTTCGTTCTAAAGCAACAAGATGAGTCTAAAGCGAAGGCTGACGATCATTTTGCTTTGGCTGCTCAAATTGCGGCCGATCAGTATCGAAATGGGCAGCGTGTGTTTATTTGTGTTAACGATAACGAAGCTGCCTGTGCCATTGATGAAATAATTTGGGCATTCGATCCAGATAGTTTTGTGCCACATAATTTACAAGGTGAAGGCCCTAAAGGCGGCGCACCTGTAGAAATTGGTATTACGCCACCTGTTGGCAATCGTAAAGTTTTAATTAACTTGGCTACTCAGTTACCGGATTACATTCGTCGGTTTAACCAAGTTTTTGATTTTGTACCCGTAGAAGCAGCGGCTAAACAAGCAGCCCGCGAGCGTTTTAAAAAGCTACGCCAACTCGGTGCCAATCTCACCACGCAAGATATTAATAGCTAGCCAATCAGGCAAACTAACCAACTAATTTAAGTACTTATTTAAGGTTCTGTGTAATGGATAAAACCTACAATCCGCAAGATATTGAACAGTCTCTATATCAAGACTGGGAACAAAAAGGCTACTTTAAGCCATCTGGCAAAGGCGTACCATATTCAATTATGATCCCGCCGCCAAATGTCACTGGTAGCTTACACATGGGCCACGCCTTCCAAGATACAATAATGGATACCCTAACGCGTTTTAAACGTATGCAAGGTAACAACACATTATGGCAAGTAGGTACTGACCACGCAGGTATTGCAACGCAAATGTTAGTTGAGCGTAAACTGCATGCCGAAGAAGGCAAAACACGCCACGATTTAGGCCGCGAAGATTTTATTAATAAAATCTGGGAATGGAAAAAAGAATCGGGCGGCACTATCACTAAGCAACTTCGCCGCCTTGGCGCATCTGTTGATTGGGATCGTGAACGTTTTACAATGGATGATGGTTTATCTGAAGCTGTTAAAGAAGTGTTTGTACGCCTTCACAAAGAAAACCTAATTTACCGAGGCAAGCGCCTAGTAAACTGGGATCCAAAATTACACACGGCTATTTCTGATCTTGAAGTTGAAAACAAAGACAAGCAAGGCCACATGTGGAACTTACGTTACCCACTAGCTGATGGCGTTACAACGCAAGATGGAAAAGACTACATTGTAGTAGCAACTACGCGTCCAGAAACCATGCTTGGCGACTCGGGTGTTGCAGTAAACCCTGATGACGAACGCTACATAGATTTAATCGGTAAAGAGATTTTATTACCTATCGTTAATCGTCGTATTAAAATTGTTGCTGACGAACATGCCGATAAAGATAAAGGCACGGGCTGTGTAAAAATAACCCCAGCGCACGACTTTAACGATAACGAAGTGGGCAAGCGTCATCAAATGCCGATGATCAACATTTTCGATAAAGACGCCGCTATTTTAACCCAAGGTGAAACATACACCTTTGACGGTAAAGAGCTTGAGTTTGATGCGCCAATTCCTGAGCGCTTGCGCGGGCTTGATCGTTTTGCAGCGCGTAAAGCAATTGTGGCAGAATTTGAAGAACTAGGCCTACTTGAAAAAATTGAAGACCATGGTTTAACGGTTCCTTACGGCGATCGCTCTGGCGTGGTAATTGAGCCACTACTTACCGACCAATGGTATGTACGTGTTGCACCACTTGCTGAACCTGCAAAAGACGCTGTTAAAAATGGCGATATTCAATTTGTACCTAAGCAATACGAAAACATGTACTTCTCGTGGATGAACGACGTACAAGATTGGTGTATTTCACGCCAGCTTTGGTGGGGTCACCGTATCCCAGCTTGGTACGACAATGAAGGTAACGTATTTGTTGGTCGCGACGAAGCTGAAGTACGCCGTGAAAACAACATTGCAGATAGTGTAACACTAAGCCAAGACGAAGACGTACTTGATACGTGGTTCTCATCAGCGCTTTGGACGTTCTCTACACAAGGTTGGCCAGAAAATACCGATGATTTAAAAACCTTCCACCCGTCTGACGTGTTGGTAACTGGTTTTGATATTATTTTCTTCTGGGTTGCGCGCATGATTATGATGACGCTGCACTTTGTAAAAGACGAAAATGGCAAACCACAAGTCCCGTTTAAAACTGTGTATGTAACTGGCTTAATACGTGACGACAATGGCGATAAAATGTCTAAGTCAAAAGGTAACGTACTTGACCCACTAGACATGATTGACGGCATTGAACTTGAAGACCTAGTACAAAAACGTACTGGTAACATGATGCAGCCAAAACTTGCCGCTAAAATCGAAAAAGATACGCGTAAAGTATTTGCAGGCGGTATTGAAGCACACGGCACCGACGCCCTTCGCTTTACCCTTGCTGCAATGGCATCTACCGGTCGTGATATTAACTGGGATATGAACCGCCTTGAAGGTTACCGTAACTTCTGTAACAAATTATGGAACGCGAGCCGTTACGTATTAATGAATACAGAAGAGCAAGACTGTGGTTTTGCAAACGGTGCTCAAACGGAGCTTTCATTAGCTGACCGCTGGATTTTAGGTCAATATGAAGCAACCGTTAAAACCTACACAGAGCATTTAGATAACTACCGTTTTGACTTAGCTGCTAACACACTTTACGAATTCACTTGGAACCAGTTTTGTGATTGGTACTTAGAGCTAACTAAGCCGGTATTATTTAAAGGTAATGAAGCGCAGCAACGTGGTACACGTAATACACTTATTACCGTACTTGAAAGCTTACTGCGTTTAATGCACCCAATGATGCCATACATCACTGAAACTATTTGGCAGCGTGTTGCACCACTTGCAGGCCTTGAAACAGCAAACACCAGCATTATGGTTCAGCCGTTCCCTGTATATAATGAAGCAAGCGTTGATGCTAAAGCAATGGACGACTTAGAGTGGGTTAAACAATTCATTTTAGCTATTCGTAATATTCGTGGTGAAATGGATATTAGTCCAAGTAAACCACTTAGCGTATTACTTGCTAATGCATCGAGCGACGACGTGCGACGCATTGAAGAAAACAAATCATTTTTAGCATCACTTGCAAAAATTGAAGAGTTTACAATGCTTGAAAACAAAGACGATGCACCAGCATGTGCCACGTCTTATGTTGGCAACCTTGAGATCATGATCCCAATGGCGGGCTTAATTGATGTGGAAGCCGAGCTTTCGCGTATTAATAAGCAACTCGAAAAAGCAGAAAAAGGCCTAGCACAAGTGCAAAACAAACTCGCTAACGAAAAGTTTGTAAACAACGCACCAGAAGCTGTACTTGCTAAAGAAAATGCAAAACTAGCTGAGTTTAGCGATGCTAAAACTAAGCTACTTGAGCAAAAAACTAAAATAGAAAGTTTATAAGCTTTCATAAAATGCCTATTAACACTATTTAATAGGCATTAAAAAAGCCGCTCACTTTAATTAAAGTGAGCGGCTTTTTTGTGCCCTGTGATTAACCACAAGACACTTCTACATTAAAACTTGTAGTTGTACTGAGCACCAACTAGTACTGCGTGACCTTTAGATTCAAAAGCCCACTGACTACCTGAGTCATCAGTTTCTGTAAACGTTTGTGTTTTACCACGGATAATACTCACACCAAGATCAACATTAGAGTTTTGATCAATTGTGTAGTTACCACCAAACGAGAACCAGAAACGGTCTGTATCAGGAATAGAGATTGATAAGTGCGTTTGTGATACCGGCGACTCATCAAATGCAACACCAGCACGAAGTAGTATGTCTTCATTTAACTGGTAATCAGTACCTACTGAGTAGCGGAAAGAGTCAGAGAAGTCTTCTGTTTTTTCAAAACCTTGCTCTGGTGGTAAACCAACTTCAGCTTCTAATTTGTCAAAGCTACTCCATCCAGTCCATAGTACGCTGTAGTGTAAACCTAACTTTTCATCTAACTGATGTGAACCAGAAAATTCAGCGATAGCGGGTAGAGTAATATCAACAGAACCTGAGCGCTCAGCGATACCACGTGCAGCGCTTGAATAAGTTCCTTCAAATGTTATATCTGTTTCTGTACGATAATTAAAACCAAAACGGCTATTTTCATCAAGTTGATACATTAGGCCAACATTTAAGCCGTAGCCAGTATCATCACCCTCAAGATCAACAACGTTCGTTGAACTTGGAACGCCAAAAGGGTTTACACCTATTTTTCGAACTATAGTTGCATCAGCATAAATTACATTTAGGCCAACACCAAAACTAAACTGCTCAGTTACTTTATAGGCAACACTTGCATTCATATTAACTGTAAAAATCTCAGTCTCACCCGCAATCTGGCCTGCGGCGTAGTCATCATTAAATTTAGTTGACAAACCAAAGTTAGAAAATGCACCAAAACCAAGCGATACTTTATCGTTGTAAGGCATAGTAAAGTAAGCTGCTGGTACCACTGCACTTGGTGCAATGCTATCGTCATCTAATGAAGATTGATCAATACCAGTTGGCGCGCCTTCACCTTCTAAGCTTACATCTGGGATTACGCCAATAGCAGCAACACTTAGTTGCTTTTCTTTAAATAAAGTCATTAGTGCAGGGTTACGTGCAACTACAGACGCGTCGTCTGCGATAGAAGCTTCACCAGCGTATGCACGGCCTAAACCCGATGCATTTTGCTCTGATAATTGAAACGCAGCTGCAAAGCTATCAGCTGAAACAAATGCAAGCGAAGCTGCAATAAGAGTTTTAGAAAATTTCATTGTTGAGTCCTTAACCAAACTGACTGTCTGGGTACTATGTGTGTTGTTATTAGGATTTAAAACTTGGCTACACTACCTTAATTTTTTGTAAAAAACTCTATGAAAGTGTCAAAAAACAGCAAAAAAACCGGTTTTTAACCACATTTTAACGACAAATTAACGGTAATTTAAAACTCATCGGACTAGAAGTGTGGTATTAGAGCAAAAACTCTAAATGTAATTAATTATCATTTAGATTGACTTGAAATTAGTAGCAACTTACACTCATTATAAAATCGCAATGGAAGTAAAACTGTGATCATTTTATTTATTATTACAGGGCTAATATTTTGTGGGGCGAGTGTGTTTTGCTTTTACAAAGCAAACTACTGCGCATGTACTCAAGCAGGACAATGCGATAACCCCGTAAACCATTATTGGCTAGGGGCAATGTTAAATGCGTTAATATCTTTAGCGCTGTGTTGTTTTGCATTGCACGTAGAGCTAGGCACTTTGTTATGGTTAACACTGATGGGAAATTGCTTTTTGGGTGCGTTTATTTCTGCAAAACAAACTAAAAAAAGGCAATGCAGTAAAACTAGTTCAACAAATGCTCTTTTAGCAGGCGAGACAAATTAATCTGATAATCTAAGGGCTTAACACTTGATAGTATTTTAAGCTCTTGGGTGTGCTCACTTAAATCGATGTCTTTCGGTGTAACATGATGATTGTGCTTAGCATTATAAAATAGCTTAATTTTAGGTTTAATAGGATTTAATACGTTCCCTTCAAGCACTAAAGCTAAACGTTCATTCGTTAATTTTACAATAGTTCCTACTGGATGAACCCCTAAACACTTTATAAAACGCTGTACTAACTCACCATCAAACAATTGCTTATTGGCTAATAAGTACCGCAATGCGTTGATTGGTTCATCACCATCTTGATGCATTCTATCGGCAGTCATTGCATCGTACACATCTACAATTGCCATTATACGCGCTGGACGACTTAACTTCTCTGCCTGTAGGCCTCGCGGATAACCAGAGCCATCTAAGCGCTCATGATGATTCACTATCATATCAAGCATAAGGGGTGTTATACCCTTCTCGCCTTTAACTAAACCCAAACCTTGCGCTACATGCTTTTTAATCGCTAAGAGCTCATTATTAGTAACCTTAGTTGGCTTTGAAAATATACCCTGCGGTAATTTAGCTTGGCCTAAATCATGAAGTAACGCGCCCATGGCAAGCTCTTGCACAACAGCCATTTTGTACCCTAAGTATTTAGCAAATACAGCGGTAAAAATGGCGCAGTTGATCATATGCCGCCAGTTATAGCTGTGTTTATCTTTTATACGAGTAAGAATAGTCATGGCGTTGGCGTTACGAAAAACTGAGCTGACTATTTCGCTGGCTATTTCATCAAGCACTTTTATATTAACACTCAGGCCAGATGTTAAGTCACCGTATAACGACTGTAGCTTTCGGCCATGCTGATCGTAATTGACACTCGCTTTAGCAAATTCTTGTTCAATTGAGATTGCTATAGGTGTTTTTTCGGCTTTTTGCTGGCTATTAGATGTTTTAGGTTTGCTTTGAGGCTTATATTTGGCAGGAACTGGGGCATCACCTTTAGCAAAATCTATAAGCAGCTCAAGCACCCCTTCGGAAACTAAACGCTTAATAATAGATCTATCGCGCACTAAGCCACTGGTCTTAATTTTTATGCTATTGATCCCTTCATGTTGCTTAGTAACGCTATCAACATACATACCAGGAGTAAGCTCAGACACGGGCAAAGTAATTAGCATAAAGGCGGGATTTTTCTATTAAGGAATATGTACCTTAAATAGCATTAATTAAGCCTAAAAGTCTAGTTTTTGAGTTGTAAGTAGTTATATATAACTAAAACCATTATTTACAGCCCTATTAGAGCTGCACTGTAATTCTGATTATTTTACTTTTTAATAATTAAACGCTTTCATCTCAACTACACTAAATTGCTTATCACTAAAAAGCAGGTGATTTAGCTATAAAATTTATCTAATCATTATAAAAAAGCGAACTTTATTAACCTTTCTTGAACATAATATTGTTTTGCCTCGGTCTCAATATACACAGCACTTAATAACAACTGCTTTAAATTCTTAAGAGTACTAATATATGACAAAACTAAACCACCCCGTATCAAACCTAAGTGTGGCTGCAATAAACACAGCCTCGCCTTTGGGTCATATATTAAAAGTAGCCGCTCCACTGCTCGATAGCTTACTAGGTATAAATAAACTGCGTGATATATACCTCTCTAATAATTTATCGGGTTTAGATAAGCAGAAGTTTAGTGAAAAGCTTTTAAATGTATTGGGTATTAATGTACTTGGCGCACAAGGTGTTATTAACAAAATACCTAAGCAAGGCCCTTGCATAGTAGTATGTAACCACCCTTATGGCATGATTGAGGGCGTAATAATTGCTAAATTACTCACCCATTATCGTAGCGATACTAAAGTAATGGCTAACGTTGGTTTAAAAATATTTACAGAAATTAAAGACTATTTTATTTTTGCCAATCCGCTAAAACCAAAAGCAGCCATTAACACCAGTGCAATTAAACAGTGTTTTAAACATGTAAATAACGATGGTTTACTTGTGGTTTTTCCTGCTGGCAGGGTTTCGTTTTTTCAATCAAAAAAACAACGTGTAACCGACGGTCAATGGAATCGCTTAGCGGCTCAACTAGCCTTAAAAACACAAGCCCCTTTATTACCTGTGTTTATTAGTGGTCAAAATAGCCCTATGTTTTACAATTTGGGACGTATTTACTACCGATTTAGATTATTAATGCTAATACGTGAATTACTTAAAATTCAAAAAAGGTCCATTAATTTAGGTGCTGGTAATTTACTTACACCTAAGTTATTAAATAAATTTGAGAAAACTGACGACATTAACGATATTGCGCGCCTGCTTTGCTATTTAAACGATGAACGCTTTGTAACACCTTGGCAAGACGATGCCCAATCAATGCAACTAAAAGCGATTATGCAGGATGTTGATAAAACAAAAATGACGAGTGAACTTGCTAGCTTACCAAGCGAGCAGCACTTATTAGACTTTAAAAGTTACTCCGTTTATTACGGTTATCAAGATCAAATACCTAATTGTGTTGCTGAAATAACACGCCTTAGAGAAATAACCTTTCGTACATTGAACGAAGGAAGCGGTGAGCCATGTGATACCGATAAGTTTGACGCAAGCTACATGCATTTATTTATTTTTGATCATAAAAATGAAGAGATCATTGGAGCTTATCGAATTGGACAAACTGATTTATTACAAAAAAATAGCGACGTGAGCGCCCTTTATTTATCGCAAATGTTTAATTTTGAACCCTCTTTTATTAATCAACAACAGCCGTGCTTGGAAATGGGTCGCTCGTTTATAGTTCAAAAACATCAAGGCAGTTACCATGGCTTATTACTGCTATTTAAAGGGATCGGTGCGTTTATGGCGCAAAACCCACGTTATAGGACTTTATATGGCACGGTTTCATTAAGTAAGCTTTACGACCCTCGTTCTGTCGCAATTATTGACCATGCAATGGTTAATAATAAACAAGGTGTTAGCGCCAATACGCCTTTTAATAATAAAATTCATCCAGAGTTTGAAGACTTCATTATTGATCACACGTTAAACATAGATCATGTATCAACATTGGTTATGGGAATAGAAGAAGATAAAAAAGACATACCGATTTTATTAAAGCAATATCATAAGCTAGGCGCTCAATTTCATTGTATGGGAATTGACAGTAACTTTAATCACACCCCAGGATTACTTTTAAGTGTGCACCTACCAAGTGCGCCTGAAAAGCTACTTAAACTCTACCTTGGTGATAAAAAAGATGATTATATAAATCACTCATAATTTTCACCTGCTGTATTAATACTGCAGATGAAAATAGAGCAACAAAAAAGTCGACGCAACTAATTGCGTCGACTTTTTTAGTTATGTAACAGCTATAAAAATATTTAGTTAAGCTGCAGCCACTTTTAAACAACTAATGCTGCTAATGAGCTGAGACTGCTTATCAAAATAATTAAAGCGTATAGTGTTACCAACTTTAATATGGCTAATACTGACTGTCATTGCATCTTCTCTTTGCATATTTACACCATATTGGCCTTGATCAGCTTTGCTGTAATGAAATGCTAAAAACTGCTCACTTGCAGGATATCTTAAGTCAATAAATTGCTTAAATTGTTGTTTACGCTTTTGTGTAACTGTTTCTAGCTCAACGCCAGATGACGTTGCAAGCGATTCAACTTGGCAATCGATTAATTGTTTTGAGTCCCATCGAACAAAAGCGATGTGACCATTATTTAGCGATAATTTATCCGGAAAAATACACAATTTAAAAGGCGCGTAACCCGATAAATCCATATTTTTTAATTGAGACAATGCAGGGGTATTATTGCTTAGTAAATGCGGGATTAAGAGGCCTCTGCTGTGCTTTACGGCATTTATATCAAATGCACTTTGATAATCGTTTAATAAAGCTAATGTTTGCCCCCAATGCGATACACCAAGCCAAGTACCACCCCCTTGCGGATCGATAGGGTAAATTGCGTTACCTGTGTGCTTACTCGGGGCGATTGCCATTTCTCGCGTTTTTTGTTCATCACGATTAAAAAACAACTCGTAGCCATCATCAGTTAGGAAGTAACTTAAAGTGCACATATTAACTTTGCAGTGATTTTAATTGGCTTTGTTGGCTTTTTTCTCTCAAAAAAGTGGCTGTACTTGGTGCTAACCCAAAGTTCTGGTCGAATGATGCTTTTTGTGCAAAGGTAATTTGTGAAATCATCGCATAGTGATGTACTGCATGGCTTCCTACAAATATAAGCTCTCGTGCTAATGAGGTTGTTACAGTTTGTACATTTTTACTTTTAATTGATACTTCGCTTGAAAGTAACAGCGGTTTATTAAAATCATCTGTACTTAGCTGTTCAATCCACGATGCTATCTCTGCAATTTTTTTTATAGCTTCACAGGGGTTACTTTCAATATTGCTGCCGCGTAGGCGACTATCGTAATCAATATTATTTATACCAAAGCCCGTCATTAAAGATTGGTAATGATCGATAATGTGGCGCATATGTGACCCAGCTGAACTAATGAAATTAGGAGCAACGATTTGCGAATAATCCTCTTTAGTTACACTTTCAAGATAAGCATGTCCTTGAGCGAGTATTTCTAACTGACTATTTAACATTGAATCGGTTTTCCTCATTTATAATTTCGTCGTATATGCATACATAACGTTAGATAACATTTTGAATAATGCAATTTTGCATTGTATAAATAACTAGAAAGCTGTTCTTACAATAAAATTTCAAAATTTATGCAGTAATACATTTTTAAATATAAAAGTAATTAATGAGAAGCTAGATAATATAGAGGGGAATATTAGTAGATGTAAAAGCAAATGGCGCTCTCGGTAGGGATCGAACCTACAACTCAGCCTCCGGAGGGCCACGTGATATCCATTTCACCACGAGAGCACATTTGTTGCCGCCACACCAACTCGCGATATCAGTGCTTTAGCATCAGCAATGATAAAGAGATCTTTAAATAAATACCAGTAACATCAGCTTATATGCTTATTAATTAAACTCTTTTAAATAAAACACTTCACAATGGCTTAAAAACACGCTATTTATTCTTATTGAATAGGAAACAGTAACGGTTTAGTAACATTGAAACTATGATTGTCGCTGTGCGGATGGATTTAATACGAGGAAATAATGATGAGTTTAATGTCTACTGAGCAAGTTGCTGAGTTTTTAGGTGTAAAAGTAGAGCGTGTAAAACGTCTCTCTAGAGAAAGTTTATTAATTGCTAAATCAGAAGATGAAAATGGTGAACCACAATTTGATACAGCCGAAGTAACAAAATACAAAGAGCTCGCCGAGCGCTTTGGTGGTCTTTAACATCTATAAAAAAGTACTATTAACGAGTTTAGTTAGCTGCGCGCGTAACATTACAGATTTACTAGTTATGCTGCGCTCTTCATACCAGCCAATACATAACACTAAAAAAAACAGCTTATAGTAATTCAGCTTATCCATTGAAGGATTAAACGTTTTTGTTTTATCGATACTATTTTTATAGTTATTTAACAATGCACTTTCACTGCTCTCATTAAGATTAAAGCTCACTGCAAGGGCTGCCAAATCAAAATACACATCATTAGTTTGTGCATATTCAAAGTCAATTAAATACATGCCTGAAGCATTTACAATAATGTTATCTTTTACTAAGTCGTTATGACAAAAGCCTGCATTAAATGACATAGCTGCAACGGCTTTGAGTGCCTTCTCTATTTGAGGTTTATATTGCGTATAGACGTCGGTGCTTTGATAAAAATGAAGCTCTTTAGCTATATCCATTGGCGCGGTAGACACTTTGTAATTGTGCACTTGAGCAAGTTTATTAATAAAGCTAAGCGTTATATCCGATTGCGCGCTCTTGCCTTCAATATAATTAAATACCGCACGACCGTTTTCTTTATCAAGCCAAATAGGCGCAGGACATATATTAAAGTCACTTAAAAAGCGCTGCGCTTCAAGGCCGTCACTTGGCCAATGGCTTTTATAACACTTTAACAAATACCCTTGTTGCTCGGTACGTATTAAAAAATTATCGTTACTAAAGCCATTAAGTAATCGCTCGCTTGAAACAATGCTTGTAGGCTCTATAAACGCACTACACATTTTTACTAACTGAGTATGGGCAATCATTGATTAAAGCTGTGCTAGAGGCTTAGCTTGGCTTTGTTCGTACTCTTCGTACCAGGTTTTAAAGCCCCACGCTGCCATAATGGTATAAAATATAAAGAGTGCTAGCGTTGGGTAATAGCCTTTTTCGTAATATAAATACATAGAAGCGGCATCTATTACAATCCAGTACAGCCAGTTTTCGAGGACTTTTTTAGCCACTAAGTAAGTAGTTACTACGGCAAAACATGTTGTAAAACTATCAAGATAAGCAAAATCGGCATGAGTATAATTTTGCATAACGTAACCAATAACTATTGCAGCTACGGTTGTTAAACTAATTAAAACAGCATGACGGTTTATCGACCACGATGTAATATTTAAATTTGCAGCTTTGCCTTTACGCCATACAACCCAGCCAAATACAGCCATATACATATAATAAAAATTAAGTAACGACTCCATAAGTAATGCGCCATTCCAGTACATTATTGTATAAATGAGCGTGCTAAAAAATGCCGCAGGCCAACACCATAAGCTTTCTTTTATTGCTAATAATAAATAAGCCATCGACAACCCTACCGCAATATACTCCCAATGCGACATTGCTGTAAAACCACTTAAGGTTTGTGTTAAAAAGTCCATATTATGCAATTACCGTTTAGTTGTGCCGATTGTTATACCAATCTGCTTATATACGGGGTCTATTTAACGTTAAGAAAATTACGCTAGAACTAGGCAAAAATTTTTGTATCTAGTTGTTCTAAATAAAAAATTTTAATGACGTTATAGTGCAATTTAATTCGTTAAATTGATCAAATATTTATGCAGGTTGGTATTATAGGTTATTCAGGCGATAAGTCGCCAGAGAGAAACTTACATACAAAAATAGCTTTACCAAATTCTTCATATGAACGTCTAATTTCGGTATTTAACACCTGCATTACTAAATCGTAATCACCAAAAATTTGCGTTGATAACGTGTTAGTAATCACTTTTAAATCATCGTATTCGTTTAATCTGTCAATAAAGCCCTGAATAAACGGGATATAATCTTGGTGAAGTGGGTATTTACTGATCTCTACTGATAATTTCATTTTTGACTCTTTATTTTAATTACCGATTACAACAAGTCATTCAATGCTAGAGCCGTTATTAAATACAGTGTAAAATCGCTGCAACACTCAATTGAAATGAGCTTAAAATGGCACGTAGAATAACCTACAAATATAAAAACGAACCGCGCGAGATTAATTTCGCTAAAGATAAATACCACGACATGTATCAAGCAATTGCTGCCGCCGAAGGTATTGATCTAACTAATTACTTAAGCATGGTACAGCAAATAGAAATGACCTCAAAAGGGTCTGCTTCTGTTCGTAACTTTCGCGACCAAGAATTTGCCCGTATGGGCTTTAGCGACGTTTACTTTATAAAAGAGTAAATACCGCTTTATAGCTGTATTAACGCTGATACTCATAACTTACGCGCGGTGTAATATTACATAATAGCTCGTAAGGGATAGTATCAGCGCATAATGCTATTTCTTCAACTGGTAGCTCAGGGCCCCACATAGTGACTCTGTCGCCCACTTTAATATTGTGCTCATTAGCACCTATATCTACGCTAATCATATCCATAGCAACACTGCCAACAATACCATAACGCTGCTTACCAATTATTACTGGTGTGCCCTCTTTAGCATGCCGAGGATAACCATCGCCATAACCCATAGCCACAACAGCTAACTTGGTTGGTTTATCGCTTTTCCAACGTCCGCCATACCCTACCGCCTCATTGGCTGGTACATTACGCACTGCAATTACGCGCGTAGTTAAGCGCATAACTGGTTTTAATTTATGTTGTTGCCCAATACTATTTGCCATTGGCGATACGCCATATAGCATAAGCCCAGGGCGTACCCAATCACCATGGCCGCTTGGCCACGCGATAATACCAGCAGAATTTGATAAACAATGTGCTTGGTCAATGCCATTCACTAAGTTATCAAATAACGTGATTTGTTGAACCGTTTTGGCATTATCAACATCATCAGCACACGAAAAATGGGTCATTAAATTAACGGTATTTTTGGCGTTAGGTGTTTTTTGTAAGCGGTTATAAAACTCTTCAAACTGCTCTGGCGCAATACCTAGTCGATGCATACCTGTATTTACTTTTAACCAGCATGTTATTGGCGCATCGAGCTTTGCTTTTTCAAGCGCGGCTAATTGGTATTCGTCATGAATAATAGTTTGAAAGTTATTAGCGAGTAAAATAGGTAAGTCGGCTTTGTTAAAAAAGCCTTCTAGTAAAACTATTGGCTTTGTTAAGCCCCCAGCTCGAAGGGCAAGCCCTTCATCTATACGCGCCACAGCAAATGCGTCAGCATTATTTAAATGCTGCGCAATCGTTACTAAACCATGCCCGTAAGCATTTGCTTTTAGCACCGCCATTACTTTGCTGTTAGGTGCAAAGCACTTAACTTGCGCTAAATTATGCGCAAGTGCAGCTAAATTAATTTCAGCAGTGGCTAAGCGCATTAGTAATCGTCATCTACCGCTGGTCCCGCGTAATTATCAAAGCGAGAAAATTGACCTTGGAATGTTAAACGCACTTTACCAATTGGGCCGTTACGTTGTTTACCTATGATAATTTCGGCAATACCTTTGTCAGTACTGTCTTCGTTATAAACTTCATCACGGTAAATAAACATGATTAAATCGGCATCCTGCTCTATCGACCCTGACTCACGTAAATCTGAGTTAATAGGACGTTTATCGGCACGTTGCTCTAGCGTACGGTTAAGCTGCGAAAGCGCAACAACCGGACATTTTAGCTCTTTTGCTAGTGCTTTAAGTGAACGTGAAATTTCAGCAATTTCGAGCGTTCGGTTATCAGCAAGGCTTGGTACACGCATTAACTGCAAGTAATCGACCATGATCATACTAATGCCACCGTGGTCACGGGCTATACGCCTTGCACGTGAACGCACATCGGTAGGTGTTAAGCCCGACGCATCATCAACGTACATTTTACCTTTTTCCATCAACAAGCCCATTGTTGATGAAAGTCGTGCCCAATCGTCATCATCTAATTGACCAGTACGTACCTTAGTTTGGTTAATACGGCCAAGAGACGCTAACATCCTCATCATAATTTGTTCTGAAGGCATCTCTAGAGAGTAAATTAATACTGGTTTGTCTTGAGTCATTGCAGCATGTTCTGCAAGGTTCATCGCAAAAGTGGTTTTACCCATAGATGGACGCGCTGCAACAATAATTAAGTCAGAAGGCTGTAAGCCCGTCGTCATTTTATCAAGATCGGCATAACCTGTACTTACACCCGTAACACCATCTTGTGGTGATTGATAAAGCTCTTCTATTTTATCAACGGTTTTTTCGAGGATGCTATGAATGCTTTGCGGGCCTTCATTATTTTTTGTTCGTTGCTCAGCTATTTTAAACACTTTGCTTTCGGCAAAATCGAGTAAGTCGTGACTGGTACGTCCTTCGGTGTTAAAGCCGGCTTCTGCAATTTCGTTCGCTACGCCAATCATTTCACGTACAACAGCACGTTCGCGTACAATACTTGCGTAAGCGTCAATGTTAGCGGCACTTGGCGTGTTTTTAGCTATTTCTGCTAAATAAGCAAAGCCACCAATTCCTGCCAGCTTATTATTTTTTTCTAAACTTTCAGAAATAGTGATTAAATCTATCGGATCGCCAATCTCAGCAAGTGCCGTCATCGCCTCAAAAATTAACTTGTGCGTGCGGGTATAAAAATCCTGTGATACAACAAGCTCCGCTACGCGGTCAAAAGCTTGGTTATCAAGCATTAAGCCACCTAAAACAGATTGTTCAGCTTCTATTGAATGGGGAGGAACTTTAAGTGTATCGACTTGCTTATCTGGTTTGGCCATAACTTCACAGTAGTAAAATTGAATGGCTCTATTCTATCGACTTGAAGGGGCTGTGCAAATAGAAAAGCAGGAAATCTTTTCCTGCTTTTTGTAATCGTGAAGGTGAATGAGCGTTATTTAATACGAAGCTCTATGCGTCCACTAATTGTATCCATTTCAACATTAGCATTACCGCCATTAATGCTAAATTCTAAATCACTGGCTGGGCCGTATTTAGCTTTACTGACTTTATCGCTAGTAACTTTATTAATGATTTTTCCATTAGCGTGCGCTTTAATTTCAAAATTTGCAGATACGCTGTCAGGAAAGTAAAAATCACCATCGCCACTTACCGATTCAAAACGTACATCACCGCCTTTTAAAAGCTCTTTAATATGTACTTCGGCTTCGCCATTCACCGTGTTAATACGTAAGTTTTTAATTGACGATAGCGTAAAATCTATATCGCCATTTACATTTTCAAGGCGCACATCATTGGCGCTTGAGGTTGATTTAATATCGCCATTAACAGCGCTAAAACGTAGTTCACCACTTGATTCTCTATCGTTAATTTCGCCATTTACGGTTTCAAATTGAATATTCCCACTTAGGTTTTCTGCATTTACATCACCATTTACGGTGGTGAGCTTAATGTTGCCAGTAATATCATCTACCGTAATTTCGCCATTAACCACATCAACTTCAGCGCCATTTTTTAGCTCTTTTGCAGTCACCGATACATTAACGCCAGCAAACTCTAAACTACTGCTTTTAGGCATAAATATGGTTAAGCTTGAGCCATCGCCATTATTACCCCAATTTGATTTACGTGGCATTTTTACAATAAACTGAGTTTTATCGCCATTTGTTTTAAGCTCATAACCCTCGGCTTTGTCATCAAGCTCGCCAGATACTTTAAATTCGTTTTTATCCCAGCCTGTAATATGTATATCACCGCGTTGGTTTTCAATAAAAATAGTGCCGCCACTTGGTACGTCTATTTGCTTATCTATTTTTTCACCCGCTAATACCGCCAACGGAAATAAGCTCAGTCCTAATAAAATCGCTTTCATGTCGTACTCCTAAATGTGCTGCCAACGTGGCGCATGCACCTTGTTAATTAAATCAAGTTGTTGTTGATATATTTGCGCTAACATTGTTAGTAGCGCTTGGTTTTGTGGCTCATTTTTAAGAACTTGCTTTATTGCTTGCTCTGCGTTTTCAAGCTCTTGTAGCTGCGTTTGCCAGTTAGTGGTCAATGCTTCTTTATTTTCATATTCAACCAACAAACTGTTTTTTTGCGCCGAAAAGTAATCACTTATAGCCACTACGGGTTGTGGCTCGGGCGCTATAACAAATAGATTTACAGCAATTAAAGCAGCTAATGTGCAGGCAGCTATTGCTGTTAGTTTTGGCCAAATAGCAGTGCCTTTTAGGTCCTGCTTATTACTAACCATTGCTCGCTCAATCCCTGCCCACAGGTCTTTTTGTGGCATAATGTCTTTATCAAGCGTATTTAATGATTTGTTTAAGTAGTCGTCAAAATTTGGTTTATTCATTTTCATACCACTCTTGTAATAACTGCCTAGCACGATGATATTGCGATTTACTTGACCCAACAGCCATACCTAATTGATCGGCTATTTCCTCGTGCCTATAACCTTCGATTGCAAACAACACAAACACCATGCGTGCGCGCTCAGGAAGCCTTACTATTAATTTATCGAGACCATTTAAGCCTTTGCAGTCATTAGCTGATTGCTCATCCATACCGCAGTGTTCAATGCTCACTACTTTTTGCAGCCAATTTTTTTGCTTGCGTAAGTAACTAATTGCTACATTACTGGCAACGCTGTAAAGCCAAGTAGAAAACTGCGAGCGACCGTCAAATTGCGCTATTTTACGCCATACCTGTACAAACACTTCTTGGGCTGCATCTTCAGCATGCGCTTGGTCCGCTAATAAGCGTAAACATAAACCGTAGACTCGTTTTATATGTAACTCATAAAGCGTTGTGTATGCGCCTTGATCACCTGATTTAACACGCTCAATGAGTTTAGCTTCGCATAAAGGCGTTGGTTCGGGTTTAACGTGTAACATCCGTGATGTCGCCTTTAAATTGTTATTATTGAGTTAGTGTATTGATAAGTTAGACGTAATAACAGTTCGAAAAGGTTTAAAGGGAATTAAAAAATAATTGAATAAAAAAGAGGGTTGTACGAGGCTTTATACCAATTCGCTTAATTAAGTGATCTATTTTGAGGATGGAAAAACGTGTTGATAGCTAGACAAAAAATTCGCTATTTAGTTGTTCTCGGCAATTGCTCCTGCATTGCTCTACCTTCTGCATCCATGCAGTCGTAAATGAGAATTTTTTAACACAGGTAGCGACACGTTTAGCCCCGCAAAATGATTAAGTATTATTGCGGATTGGTATTATTTAACTGTGCCCTTAACTAATTAAAATTAGCCAAATTACAGACACAAAAAAGCCGTGCTAATAGCACGGCTTTTGTCGCTTAATTAAAAATTAAGCTTCAGCGATTACGATTACTTTAATAGTAGCCGTTACGTCTGAGTGAACTGAAATTGATACGTCAAATTCACCTGTCTCACGGATAGTACCTAGAGGCAAACGAACTTCTGACTTAGCAACTTCAACACCAACAGCTGAGATAGCGTCAGCGATGTCACGAGTACCGATTGAACCGAATAACTTACCTTCGTCACCAGCTTTAGATACTAATGTAACTTCTGCTAATGCTTCTAGTTTTTCAGCGCGTGCTTGTGCAGCAACTAACTGTTCAGCGATTTTCGCTTCAAGTTCTGCACGACGAGCGTCAAACGTTTCAATGTTAGCTTTAGTCGCAGGAACTGCCTTACCTTGAGGGAAAAGGAAGTTACGTGCGAAACCAGATTTAACTACAACCTGTTCACCTAGGCTACCTAGGTTAGCGATCTTATCTAGTAGAATAACTTGCATGTTTCTACACCTTTTAAAAACTGTTAATCCGCTGCTTACTTATGTAAGTCAGTGTATGGAAGAAGGGCTAAGTAGCGAGCACGCTTAATAGCAGTTGCTAGCTGGCGCTGAAATTTAGCGCTAGTACCTGTGATACGGCTAGGTACGATTTTGCCACTTTCTGTAACATAGTTTCTAAGAGTAGCTAGATCTTTGTAATCGATTTGTTTTACGCCTTCCGCTTTAAAGCGGCAGAACTTACGACGTCTGAAATAACGTGCCATGAGATTAATTCCTCAAATAATTCTTTCTATATGCTGAGCATGCAAAACCAATTGGCTAAGGCCGTTACGACCTTCGTGGCGATTTAAAAAACCACTCACTTGCAATGCCTGCCCAACGTGCAAATGTTGAGTCTGTTGTTGCATTTGCTTTCCACTGGCAACTACCTGAAGCCTCACGTAACTATTACGGTTAAGGTCTGCTTCGGTTTGCATCGATTTATGTTCTACAACAAAAATACAATGCGGGATGCCAGCAGGGCTTTGGCTAAACTTGGGAGTTTTACAAACTACCCCAGATATAACCAGCTGATTCATATATGGGCTAACCATTATAGTAACTGCTGATTACATGCCATGCTAGGACTCAAAACAATTAAGCAGCTGGTGCTTCTTTCTTCTCTTCTCTTGCAAGAGGAGACGCTTCAGTTTCAGCAGTTTTAGTGCGGATAACTAAGTTACGAAGCACTGCATCGTTGTAGCGGAAAGTAGTTTCTAGCTCGCTGATTACTTCAGTTGGTGCTTCAACGTTCATAAGAACATAGTGAGCTTTATGAAGCTTGTTAATTGGGTAAGCCAATTGACGACGGCCCCAATCTTCAAGACGGTGGATAACACCACCAGCTTCAGTGATAGAACCAGTATAACGTTCGATCATACCAGCAACTTGCTCACTCTGATCTGGGTGAACCATGAATACGATTTCGTAATGACGCATGGATATTCCTTACGGTTAATAGAGCCTTCTACCGTTTCGGCCGGTCGGTTTAAGGCAAGGAATTAATAGTTTAAAAGCCGAAATGAGCGCGCATTTTACGCTTAGACGGATAATTAAGCAAGCAGGTTTTTTAAGCTTTTATAGATAAGAGTTAAAAGGTAATTATTACGAGCTTCGCTCATCGCGTCAGCAAGCTGCTCGCCTACCGAAAAAGTTAAGCACAGAGTGCAATGTCTCTTGTAGAAGCCGAGCTTACTCGCGTGAAAAGCGATAGCTTTTAATTGCTTAAGCTTTATGTTTACCCCGAAAATATAAACATTTACTCAAGCTTAAAGCCGTGCAATTATTAAGCAATACATTATTAAATAAGGATATTTATGAAGCTCTTACTATCGCTTGTATTAATACTTACTTTTAGTACACCATTTTTAAGCCACGCAAAAACCAATATAACTGACATAACCGTTGGTAAAAAAATCATTCTGCAGTCAAAAATACTTAACGAAGACAGGCCCATTAAAATTTTCATACCTGACACTGTAAAAGACGATCAGCCGCTTTATGTTATTTATTTACTTGATGGTGTTGAGCACTTTCATACGGTGTCTGGTGTTATTAAATCCCTTGTTGATTACGAGCAGATACCTAACGCAATGCTCGTTGGTATTGATACAACTAACCGTGTTCGCGATTATTTACCAAAAGTAGAAGGCGAGCCTAAAACAGAGTTTCAAACTTTTGTTAAAAACAAATGGCCTGACGCAGGACAAACCGACAAGTTTTTAAACTTTGTGTCTGATGAACTCATGCCTTATATAAACAGTAATTACTCAACTAACGGCTACAACACCTTAATTGGCCACTCTAATGCAGGTACTTTGGCGCTTTATACTTTAGTTAATCAGCCTGAGTTATTTAATAACTATATAGCTATAAGCCCAAACAGTTGGTGGAGTGATGAGGAATTAAAAAATAATATTATAAAATACACTAAAAACCCTAAAGGTGATCAGGCGTTATTTATTAGTGTAGCAAGCGAAGGAGCACGCTTTTATACAGGCGTATTAAATACTTTGGTAAATTTAGAACAACAAACGCCCTCGCAGCTTAAATGGGAATATAAACATTACCCCGCTTTTACTCATATGGGCACTATACTACCAGCGCTTAGCGATAGCCTAATTCACTTATTTAGCGACCTAATATTTAAGGTTACTGACGAGCACGGAAAGTTTGCTGATGTATCGCTCATTACAGGTTATTACCAAGCACTTAGTGATAAGTACGGGTTTGAGCTTAAAGCTCCACAAGATGTATACGTAGAATTTGCTCATAGCCAGCAAAAGTTTGGTAATACAGCTAAAGCTATTACAACGCTTAAACACTTTACTACCGATTACCCCAATGCAACTTATTCTCACATGCGTTTATCGCAAGGGTACACTGCAGACAAACAGTTTAAAGAAGCCGTTACCAGCATGAAACACGCACTCGAGCTTGCAAAAGAAAACAAAAAAGACCCGCTGTTAATTGATGCGCTCAAAGATATGGTGAATGAAGCACAAAAGAATTTGTAGCTCATTTAACGCAAAGCGCTTTTTAACTAACGATAGTAATTACGAGCTACGCTCGTCGCGTCAGCAAGCTAAACGCCTACAGATAAAATTAAGCTCAGTGTTAAACTTTGCATGTAGACGCCGAGCTTGCTCGCGTGAAAAGCGCGGCTTTTAGATATCTGTATTACAAATAAAGCGTTTAAAGTAAACTCTATAAAATATAAACATTTAATAGCCTAGGTACTATATGCCAACCTTCTACAAGAAATGGATACTCCCTTTAGTTCTAACTATACCGATTGTGTTCGGCACTTGCTCTATTTTAATTCAAAACGTATCTATAGCTGATAAATGGAGCGCTATCGGAGGTTGGGCTGGAGGTTGGACTGCCTTTATTACTTTAGTATTTGCTATATACCAATATAAAAAGCTTTTAGTCACAGCTGATAAAGAAAGGCTAGCTTTTCATACGATCCCCAAACTACTAAACAACTTAGATACCATAAGAATACTCCCTATTACTGTTTTAGAAATTCATAAATGGGATTTATATGATGAAGAGCGAGAAGATAAAGTCTCATTTATTAATAACCTCCATGAATTAAATAAAAAAAGAAGTGAAGAGCTACTTGCTAGGGAAATTTTATTTGATGAATTAAACTCACAAGTTGATAAGTTAAAGTTTAAAGGTTTTCGTTTTAAAAATGAATTTGAAGAAAATCTTATTAGCCTAAAGAATGACTTTGAGGACATATTAAAAATTGAGCAAGGTATTAAAAATACTTTAGGTGGTATAAATATCAATACAGATATTCACACGTACCGTGATTCATCTTTATTCAACTTAGAAAATGACAATAAAACAAATATAGGACATATTATCTTACAAGGTAAATATAAATCGCTAGATGAATATATAGCCAACCTAAGAGAAAGGCTTGTACGACTAAAAAGTGAAATAAGGTATTGATGCTTTTTATATCAAGCTGATCGCTTTACTTTATCCGTTGGGTTTCGCTTCGCTCCACCCAACCTACTTATTTGCCTATCGCTTCTTTGGCGAACAGGTGCTTTATTGGCCCAAGATTATCAACTAATGATAGCCCTACTCCACGAATAAGTTTTTTAACTGGGTTTGCACCTTCAAATAGCTCTTTTAGCCCTTGCATCATAGCTATGTGCTTTTGTGCATCGAGCTTACGAGTGCGCTCGTAATCGCGCAGTGTGCGAGTGCTTGCAAACTCCTTGCTATCGCTTGTCAAAAGCTCAATTAAATAAGCCGCATCTTTTAGGCCTAGGTTCATACCAAGCCCTGCAAGTGGATGGATTGTATGTGCAGCATCGCCAATGAGTACCACTTTGCCTGAAACCCATTGCTGGGCGTAGCGCATTTTAAGTGGGAAAGCAGTGCGCGCACTTTGCACTTCACACAGCCCGCATTGGCCATCTATTGCAGCCATTACGGCTTTATTAAAGGTGTTATCATCCATAGCAAGGAGCTCATCGCAGTGGTTTGGGCTGGTAGACCACACTATTGAATGGGTGTTGGCATCGCTCAGTGGTAAAAATGCGAGTGGGCCTGTTGGTAAAAATACTTGGCGTGCGGTGTTTGCATGTTGCTCTTTAGTCTTAACAGTGGCGACTAGCGCATGGTGATCGTAATCTTTAAAGCTAAGCGCCATATTAAATTGTTTACGTATAGCTGAATTTGCACCATCAGCCGCCACCAGCAGTTTTGCAATAATTGGCTCGCCGCTTTTAAGTGTTATAAATACATCAGATTCGCTTTGATGTATTTGCTGATACTGTGTATCAAACATTAGTGTTGCACTGCTTTGTTGCTCTAGCTCTTTTATAAGCGCGTAGCGGATAATGTCGTTTTCAACAATATGGCCTAAATGCTCAAGCTCAAGTTGTTTGTTATCAAACGCTATTTTGCCAAAGCTGTCGGCGTCGCGTACGTCCATATGCGTATAAGCGCACGCTCGCTGTGCGATAATTTCGGGCCATACGTTTAATTGCTCAAGCAAGGTTTGACTTGCAATGCTTAGCGCACTTACGCGCAAACCATATTCGTCAGTTGGTAACGCTTGTGTTGGTGCGCCGTCGAGTACAACGACGCTTATATCGGCTTTTGCCAATCCAAGTGCTAGTGTTAGCCCTACACAGCCGCCACCTACAATACAAACCTGTGCTTGCTTCATAAACGCCTACCTTGTTTAACTTGCCCCATTAACTGTTTAGCTAATGGCGCTTTTAATGCGGGAAATAAATCCATCGAAAACAACCCAATACTGCGCCCCAATGCGAGCACTCGCGATGAGTTCGAAAAAAGCCTAACAAGTGCGTCGGTTAAACTCATTACGGTTTTTATATCATCACTGCGCTTTTTTGAATATTCACGTGTAAACGCATAGCTGCCTAAATCGTGTTGGCTATTTGCTATTAAATTACTAAGTACTTGTACGTCGCGAAGGCCTAAATTAAAACCTTGCCCTGCAATAGGATGAATAGCATGTGCGGCATTACCAATAACCACTGTACGGTGCGCAGTCAAAGACTCGACTTGCCCGTAAACGAGCGGGTAACTCGTGCGCATGCCCACTTTAGTAAATTGCCCACCGCGATAACCAAACGCGCTTTGTAGGGCACTTAAAAAACCTTGTTCATTAAGTGCCATGTGCTGTTCAACTTGATCTTGGTTCATACACCACACTAACGAATAACGGTTATTGCTCATGGGTAATAATGCCATAGGCCCATTTTGTGTAAAGCGCTCAAAGGCATGATTATTATGCCCACCAGCCACTTCTACATTAGCAATAATTGCGCCTTGTTCATAAGGCTGGGTATTAAAACCAAGCCCAAGTAAACTACGTGTTGGTGATTGTGCGCCATCAGCAATAACCAATAGCTTGGCGTTTAATTGCTCGCCGCTTTGTAAGGTGAGTGTATTGCTATGCAAAGTTTGCTCAATGGCAATTACGCTATCGGGGCACAAAAGCGTAATATTTGACTGCGTTAAACGCAGGTGAAGCGCTCGGCCAAATGGATTTACTTCTACTACGTAACCAAGTGAGGGCTTAGCAAATTCGTCGCAATTAATGTGCGCTTTGCCAAAGTGGCCTCTATCAGACACGCTCACTTTTTTGATTGCTGCGGTGTAAGGGGCATTTTGCTCAAATAAATTGAGGCTTTGTAAATACTCTACCGATTGCTGAGCAAGTGCAATGCTTCTGTCGTCAAAGCTTGGGTGGTAGTCGCCGGTTACTTGATTAGCTTCTACAACGGCAATATTTAACGCGGGATTAGTTTTAGCCACACTTAATGCGCAGCTTGCTCCCGCTAAACCACCGCCAATAATAACTACATCAAACTGCTTAGCCACTATACTCTCCGAGCTTTATACGTTTTTAGCACTTTGCATAAGTGCTTCTATATCGCTAATTTTTTTAGGTACGCTTAGGGTCAAGTTTTCATGGCCGGTTTCGGTAACTAGCAAGTTATCTTCGATACGAATGCCAATGCCTTTGTATTTTTGCGGTGCGCTTGAGTCTTCGCTTATATAAAGCCCTGGCTCTATAGTGAGTACCATACCCGGCTCAAATGCCCGCTCAGCGTTATTTACTTTGTAATCGCCAACATCATGTACATCTAAACCAAGCCAATGCCCAAGCCCGTGCATGTAATATTCTTTACACGCACCTTTTGCCATTAGCTCGTCAAAGTCGCCGGTTAAAATACCTAAATCAAGTAAACCTTGGGTCATTACTTCCATTGCTAGTTTATTAGCATGCGACATATAACCACCGGGTTTTACCTCATCAAAAGCAACTTCTTGCGCTTTAAGTACAATATTATAAAGCGCGGCTTGCTCTTCGCTAAATTGACCATTTACCGGAAATGTACGAGTAATATCGGCGGCGTAACCTTGCAACTCGCACCCAGAGTCTATAAGTACCAGATCACCATTTTTTAATACGTCGCTATTTTGCGTGTAATGTAAAATATTGGCGTTGTCGCCACTACCAACAATTGTGCCGTACGCAGGATGAGGCGCACCGTTCATTGCATAATGATGATGTAGCTCTGCCTCTAGCTGAAATTCAGTAGCTCCCGCATGCGAATAACGCATAGCGCGCATGTGCCCTCGCGCACTAATTTCACAGCCTTCTCGCATAACATCTATCTCGCTTGGCGATTTAAACAAACGCATTACGTGAATAAGGCCGCGTATTTCTTTTAAATTACTCGGTGCTTTGAGGCCTTTTCGAGAGCCACTTCGGAGCGTACCTAGTAACGAAAACACTTTGGTATCAAATGAGGGGTAAGCACCTTGTGCAAAATAGAGCGCATTTTTTGCATTTAGCATATCGAGTGTTTTATCGTTTAATTCACTTAGCGGGTAAGCTTCATCAAACAGGTAGTCACTTTTAGCTTTATCAAAGCCAACTCTGCGGCCATGCCAAATTTCTGCAAGCTTGTCTTTATCTAGGCAAAATAAAGTACTGGGTGCATCGCTGTTATTACAGAGTACAAGTACGGCGTCGGGTTCGTTAAAGCCAGTTAAGTAAAAAAAGTCGCTATCTTGTCTAAATGCATATTCGGTATCGCGGCTGCGCGTCACTTCGCTCGCAGCGGGAATAATAGCAACGCTATTTTCATCCATTTGAGCAAGTAAGCGCTCGCGACGTGCTTTAAATTCTGACTTTTGTACTTCAACCATTATTAACCAACCCGTTTTACTTTTTAAAAGTTAATGAAGTGTTTTTTTAGTACTTTGCGTACTTTGCTCTTTACCAAGCTCTGCAAAACAAAGTAGTGCTGATACACGCACATATTCAATCACTTCGTGCAGCGCTTGGCTGTCTTCTTCGGTTTCTTCAAAAGTAGTATCTAGGCGAGTGATTTCGCTAAAGTCAGTAATAACCTCTTTAACATCACTCGATAGTTTACCGTAGTCTTTTTGCTTTAAACCAAAACCAAGCATAAAACCCGCTACCCATGATACGAGGCCATTAGCCTGATCGATGAGTGTTTCGTCGTCGCTTGGTAAAAATAAATCAAACTGAAATTCATCATCATTAAAGCTCGCGACTACTTGCTTATAAATAGTGCCAAAAAACTGCTTTAAATCGTTACTAAACGATTCACCATCGTTAAACACATCGCTCAAAAGGCCTAAGTATTCTTTGTCGTCAATGGTTAAACCACACGCAAGTAAACCACTAATCACGCCATGCGCTTCGGCAGGTGATACAAATATTTCGTTTTTTTCTAAAAGCAGTTGAGCTTTTTCGTAATCGGGTAAATCGTTCATAATCGAATCTTCGCTTTGCAAGTTAAGGCAATGCTACCACTCGATAAAAAGCAACTCCAATTAATTGTATGATCAAGCTCAAAAACCATGCGATAAAGTAAATGATGAGTTAAAGGTGCGGAAAAACTAAGCGAACGATATAATTTTTTACGTTTGGGGTTTAAGGATTGGATTATGTCTTATATACTTAAATTGTTCCCTGGGGTACCGGAGCTTAGTTAAGTCCCTGAGCCGATAAATTTTATACCAGGGTTTCTGTTCGTCTACTATTGTGCAGGCTCGGCATGTACCGAGAAGCCTACGGTAAACCGCAGATTCCCGCCCTGAAACCTTCTGGTTTCAGGACTGAAACCGAGTACCGTATCTTGGGGAACACCTTCTTATTTTTATACTCCCTCTTATTACTTATTCATTTTTTTGCTATACCTTCGTACATTATTTTTATAATTTTTGGCAAAAAAAAGCTGCAAGCAATTTCTTACTTACAGCTAAATTTTAAATGCTTACGCTTATTTACTTAAACCAACCTTGAAAGCGCTCCATCATCATGTAGTTTATTGGCACTAACAATAAAGTAATAAAGGTCGCAAAAATAATCCCAAACCCTAGACTTACCGCCATAGGTATTAAAAACTGCGCCTGAGTCGCTTTTTCAAATAATAACGGCATTAAGCCAATAAAGGTCGTTAAACTAGTTAGCATTACAGGGCGAAAACGCGATGCACCTGCAATTTTAACCGCATCTAGTAATTTGCCGCCTTCACTGCGCTTTTTATTGATAAAATCAACTAGTACAAGGGAGTCATTTACTACCACCCCAGTTAAAGCGAGCATACCAAGCAAGCTCATAATGGTTAAATCCATGCCCATAATCCAATGCCCGACTACAGCACCTATCATGCCAAATGGAATTACACTCATTACTATAATTGGCTGTAAGTAAGACTTAAGCGGTATCGCTAATAGCGCATAAATTATGAAAAATACAAACACAAGCGCCCAAGCCAATGACCCAAACGACTCTCGCTGCTCTTTAGCCTCACCTTCTAGTTTATAATCTACTCCAGGGTATTGTTGCATTAACTCATCTAAATACTCCGTTAGGTCAGCCTGAAGTATGGTCATGTTGGTGTTATTTTTTTCAATATCCGCTGTTACATTTAAAGTACGGTAGCGGTCTATTCGGTTAATGGTTGATGGACTTTGCCCTGCGGTAAGAGTTGCAACATGCGATAACGGCACCGAGCCACCAGTAGGTGTATTGATGAGTATATTTTGTAAATCGGCTACAGAGCGGCGCTCGTCTATAGGCAAGCGAACCATTACACGTACATCATCACGTCCGCGCTGAATACGTTGGACTTGCGAGCCAAAGAACGAGTTACGCACTTGACCTGCAACATTGACTCTATTTAAGCCCAGCGCTAAGCCTTGCTGCGTAAGCTCTATTTGTAACTCTTCTTTACCATCAGACATGCTATCGGCAATATCAAATACCGTTGGGTAGGTCGATAAACGGGTTTTAATGTGATCAGCCACGTCTTGTAAAATAGTCAACGAAGTGCCGCTAAGCTGAACATCAATGGGGTCTGAACTTCGGCCAATTTCGGCTCTAAACGTTAAACTTTCGGCGCCTGGTATCACACCAATTAAATCGCGCCATTCGCTGGCAAGTTCTCGTGATCCTATGTCTGATTCACGCTTTTCGGCAGGGGTTATTTCAAAGCGTACAGAGCCTGAATTAGATACACCACCACGCCCGCCTGTTGTGGCTAATATATTTAAAATAACGCTTTCGCCAGTATCCGGATCGCGGTACTTTTCTTGTAATTGCTGCGCCTTTTGCGACATGTCAATTACGTATTTATTAGTTACTTCAAACGGTGTACCTGTTGGTAGTGTTAAGTTAACGCGGACTGTTTCGCTTGGTATGCGCGGGAAAAATACAAACTTAGTCCAACCGCTGGTGATCATGGTTAAAATTATAACAAATACACCAATAAACAAGCTTACCGAAGCCAATTTATGGCGCAGTGCTAAATTTAAAGTGGGTTGATAGTATTTTAAAATCGCGTTTTCAAATCCATCTGCAAAACGCTGTTGAATAACATCAAACTTTGAAGGTTCGCCTTTTTCGTGGCGTAGTTTTATATATTTTAAATGTGCTGGTAGTACAAATTTAGATTCAATCAATGAAAACAATAATACTGGAATAACTACTACCGGTATTTGTGCAAACAAGGCACCACGCGCCCCTTCAATAAAAGCCAAAGGTAAAAAGGCAGCAACGGTAGTCAACACACCAAATGTTACTGGTGTTGCTACTTCTTGAGTACCTAAAATTGCGGCTTGCTCGCCCGACTTAGCTGTTTTTAGATGGGTGTAAACGTTTTCGCCGGTAACTATGGCGTCATCAACAACAATCCCCAGTACCAATATAAAGCCAAATAAGCTCATAATATTAAGGGTTACGCCAAAAATAGGCATCGCTATAAACGCGCCCATAAACGAAACCGGAATACCAATAAATACCCAAAATGCAATTGCAGGGCGTAAAAACAAAGTAAGTAAAGCCAGTACTAAAATACCGCCTTGTAAAGCATTGGTAGTAAGGGTCGAAATACGACTTTTAACCAGCTCCGAATCATCATCCCAGTAACTTAGTTCAAACCCTTGCGGGAGAGAGCTTTGTTGCTCTTTTATGTAGTTTTTAACATCGTCAGCAACTGTAATCGCACTTTGTGGACCAATTCGATATACGTCGATAAATGCAGCTTGCTTACCATTAAAGCGAGTACGTACTGGTGTTTCTTCAAAATCATCTTTTATAGTCGCTATATCGCCTAAGCGAATAATAGTGCCATCGGCTTGGTTTTTAACAACAATGCTGGCAAATTCATCTTTACGATATGCTTGCCCTTTAGAGCTTATAAGTACGTCCCCGCCTTCTGTTTTTAAGTTACCAGCAGAAATATCTGAGCTTGAGTTAGAAATAGCACTCGATATTTGTGCCAGGCTTAAATCGTACTGACGAAGAATATCTTGGCTTACTTCAATGGCTATTTCGTAATCACGAACGCCACTTAGCTCTACCTGCGTTACATTAGGTAAACGTAGGATTTGATCGCGTACTGTTTCTGCGTATTCGCGGGTTTCTTTTTCGCCATAGTCACTCGATACGGTAACCGCGATAACTTCACGAATTCGCTCAGCAAGCGCTACTATCGGCTTTTCAGCATCGGCTGGAAAAGTGTTAATTGCGTCTACACGACTTTTTATATCAGCTAAAAGCTCACGAGGGTCGTAACCGCTTTCCACTTCTATTGTCACAGAGCCAGAACCTTCAGAAGAGCGACTAAATATTTGCTTTATGCCCTCTAAATCTTGTACTGCTTCTTCTATTCGTATAGTTACACCTTGCTCTACATCCTCTGGTGTTGAACCACGCAAACTTACATTTACGCTTATCATGTCAGTTTCGAATGAAGGAAATACCTCAAGCGGTATTTTGCTTGATAAGCTAAAAAGTCCCGACAGTAACAGCGTTACTAGCAATAAGTTAGCAGCAACATGGTTTTTGGCAAACCAAGCGATCATGGCTTATCTCCTTGCTTTGCTGCGCGGCGTTTTTTTAGCTCTTCAACACTAATACCCTGCTCTTTTGCTTTTTGCTCAAGCTGCTCTGGCGTCGGGCGCTTTCCTTTACCTTGCCCATTAGCTCCTCGGCTTTTAGGTTGCTCTGTGCTTTGTTCGCCTAAAATACTTACCTGAGTTCCAGAACTCACTTGCCCTAGTGGAGTAATAACCAGTTTATCATTTGGATTTAATCCCGTTTTTATCATCGCTTGTGTCGCATTTTGCCAAGCAAGTGTAATGTCTTTACGCTTGAGTACACCCTCTTCAACAACATAAACATACGTCCCTTGATAAATAGTACTGTTAGGGATTATAAGTGCGTTAGGAACTGTTTTACCGGTAATTTGCGCCTTTATGTATTGCCCTATTTTTATTGGGTACTGGTTATTAGCCGTTGCTTTATATGGGTCGTTAATTTTAGCAACTACGTAAAGCTGTTGTGCACCTTCATCTATAGCACCTTCGGTACGCGCTAGCTGCCCTTGCCACGTTTGCTCACCCACTAAGTCAGAGGTAAATTTAACAATTGAACCTGCTTGATTTTTGGCGCCATCACGATATTGCTCTGGTAAATTTACGAACGGAAGATCTTTATTTTTAATCGGTAAACGAATCTCTACGCTATCGATTGCGTAAATAGTGGCAAGCTGGGTATTGTTAGTAACAACTTGCCCCAAATCAACACTACGGCTGAGTATACGCCCGGCGTATGGCGCGGTTACTTTAGTGCGCTCTAAATCAAGCATGGCTTTTTCAAGTACTGCTTGCGCCGATAAAACTTCTGCTTCGGCTGCTGCAAGTTGTGGTTCACGCAGTACTAAGCTGCTTGCCTGATTTGAGCCGCCAAGGCGTTTCCAATCAGTAATAGCTTGTTGTCCACGCGCTTTTTCTTCTAATAAGCCTTGCTCTGCCGTTAATAAATTGGCTTGAGCAGATTTAACTTCAGCTTGATGATCTCTATCGTCTAGCTTTAAAAGTACGTCGCCCTTTTCAAAAAAGCCGCCTTCTCTAAAGTCATCACTTACTTCAATTATTTGCCCAGATGCCTGAGCAACTAATAAACTTTGTGTACGTGGTTTTACCGTACCGTAGCTATCAATCATCACTTGGTAATTTTGTGGTTTAAGCTCAAGCGCAGCCACGCTTATTGATGCTTTAGGAGGTGAGCCAAAGCGTTTAGCCTCTGGCGGATTACCTTTAATAAACATAACAATTAAAATAGTGGCAATAATAACCACCGCTGGAATAATAATTTTTGCTGTTTTAGTTTTCATCATTATTGCTCTTTAGTTCACTTGAGGGCTTTGCAAAATCACCACCAAGGGCAACGTGTAAGTTAATTCTGTTAGCTATTAATTGGTTTTTAATGTCGATTAAGGAGCTTTGTGCATCGAAAGACCTATCTTGTGCGTCAAGCACCGTAGTGTAAGTTACCAAGCCACTTTGATATTGCTCAAACGACAACTGCTCTGCTGCAAGTGCGTTTTCTTGCGCCTCAAGGGTGCTGCTATATTGTGATTTAAGAGACTGCTGCTGTGAAATCGCATTCTCTACATCACCAAATGCATCGTAAAGCGTTTGCAAATAAAGTTGCTCTTGCTTTTGAGTATTAAGGCGCGCTATTTCTTCATTCGCTTTTAAGCGTCCGCCCTCAAAAAGTGGTGCTGAAATACTACCTAATAACGACCATGCAAGGCTTGATGGAGAAAACAAGTCGCTTACTCTGTCGGTGCTATCACTTAGTGAAGCTGTTAAATCTAAACTTGGAAAGCGTTGTTTGTGCGCATACGCCAATGAAGCGTCGGTGGCTAAAAGATCATACCAACTTGCTCGCAGCGTAGGTTTACGTGTTATAAGTTCAGAAGGTAAGCCTAGTGGAATATCGGTATTAATAACGGGTAAGTCGCTACTAGCAGTAATGGCACCTTTTGGGTATTCACCCAGTAAACGCTCAAGTACACGTGCTGAAGCCGATAGGTTCGCCGTTTGAGTGGCAATGCGAGCGCGTTCAGTATTGAGCTCATTACGAGCTAAATATACATCGAGTGCTTCGTTTATACCTTGGCGATAGCCAGACTCGATAATATCTAGGTTTTGCTGTGCGTTAGCTTCTCTGCGTTTAAATAAATCGAGTAATTGTTGTGATGTAACAACATCAAACCAGCCTGTTACCACATCAGCAACGAGTTGCTGTTTAGCTTGCTCAAACCGTGCCTGTTGCGCTAAATAGTTAAGATTAGCTTCGCGCTTTGAATCTGAAAGCTTACCCCATAAATCAACCTCGTAAGTTAAGTTTAAACTAACTGAACTTGCGTTGTCGTAGCTCACTGGGCGGTTGTCTTTACTACGGCTAGTACGCGTTGATAAATCGAGGCTAGGCCAAAGCGCAGCGCCCGATACTATAAGCTGTTGTTTTTGAATTTCTACATCGTAACTAGTTTGTAAAAGCTGTTGGTTGTTTTTAAGTGCTTGTTGTACAAATTTGTTAAGCGTAGGGTTTTGTAGTTGTGTAAGCCATTGCTCTTGTACTTTTAATACCGAGCTTGATGCTTCTTGCTGCCATTGCTGTGGCATATTATTAGGCGCTTGCATGCGCTGCGACGAGTTAAAATCACTCGCACAGCCGCTAAGCAGCATCACACTAATTGCCAATAGGGTTGGCTTGCATTGCCAAATCATAATTAAACCTAAATTACTGCTATTTATGAACGTAATTCAAGCACTTTGGCAACTTTTGCTCAACCTACTTTACATAACATTACATAGCTAGCGATGAACTAACATAATAGCCAGTTATACGGTAAAAATGAGTAAATGATCAGCAATTTTTAATAATAAAAAATTAACTTTTTGTAGTGTGTCTAAGAGATTATACCAATTCGCTTAATTAAGTGATCTATTTTGAGGTAAGAAAATCGTGTCGATAACAAGGCAAAAATTTCGTTATTTAGTTGCTCTATATCAGAAATTTTTAACGCAGTTAGCGTCAGGTTTAATCCCTAAAATTGATTAAGTATTATTGCGGATTGGTATTAGACATATAGAAACAGAAAAGCCCCGCTATAAGCGAGGCTTTTGAATAAATGGTGCCGACTAACTAAGTCGAACGGATAACTTATACAGACTACTGATTACAAGTCAGTTGCTTTGCTCTTAACTATGGGTATTTTTAATTCTCAAGTTGAAAACAAAAAAGCCTCGCTATAAGCGAGGCTTTTAAATAAATGGTGCCGACTAACCGAGTCGAACGGATAACTTATACAGACTACTGATTACAAGTCAGTTGCTTTGCTCTTAACTATGGGTATTTTTAATTCTCAAGTTGAAAACAAAAAAGCCTCGCTATAAGCGAGGCTTTTGAATAAATGGTGCCGACTAACCTAATCGAACGGATAACTTATACAGACTACTGATTACAAGTCAGTTGCTTTGCTCTTAACTATGGGTATTTTTAATTCTCAAGTTGAAAACAAAAAAGCCTCGCTATAAGCGAGGCTTTTGAATAAATGGTGCCGACTAACCGAGTCGAACGGTTGACCTACTGATTACAAGTCAGTTGCTCTACCAGCTGAGCTAAGTCGGCACACAAAACTGTGTGCTAAGGCACGTTCAATTTTAAAGATTGAGAACTTTTATAAAGCACTTAAAATAAAAAAACCTTGCATAAGCAAGGCTTCTCAATAAATGGTGCCTCGACGCGGAATCGAACCACGGACACGAGGATTTTCAATCCTCTGCTCTACCGACTGAGCTATCGA
>NZ_JADYWS010000087.1:0-581 GCF_015864715.1 Pseudoalteromonas sp. NZS71
GTATACACCTGAAGGGTGAATGCTGTGAAAATTTTCCCGGATGCCCAAAATGGACTCAGATGAATGCACAAATTGATAAAAGAACATATTTTGGAAACATTGGGTTGATTTAAAATAGAGGAAATGAATCCTGAGCCCTAGCATCACATGACCATAAAAATTTGACACTTGAGTGTCCACATAGGTCCATGCATGACCAGTTTTGCATAAAGTTTCCAAATCATCATTTTTGCATTTTGTGTCATGGAAATAATGTAAGGCAACCCTTTTATCCTTGAGCCAAACCAAATCCCGACACGTATCATGTCTAGCCATTCTACAAACCTTGAGCCAAAATCATGACTCACTATAATCCTTACCCTCGGAAGCAAAAAAGGAAAGAAGGAAACTTTCCAATCAAAGAGAAAGCAAAAAGAAAAGAAAGTAAATTCCCAATCAAAGAGTGGGAGAAAGAAAAAAGAAAAGAAAGAAAATTCCCAACCAAAGAATGGGAGAAAGTAAAAAAGAAGGAAGCTCCTGGTCAAAGAAACCAGAAGAAATGTGCAGAAAGGTCTTTGGGCCGGACAATATCTGAACAATAC
>NZ_JADYWS010000088.1:0-556 GCF_015864715.1 Pseudoalteromonas sp. NZS71
GAAGACGGCATACGTGATTGACAGACGTGACGCTCACGCGGAAGCCGTGGCTTCCGCGTGAGCGAGGAGCCGCCGCGCAACCCCACGTCGCAGAAATCGCGGCGCGACAAACATCATGTCGATGTACCCGGTGGCGCTCACATCGGAGAACCCTGCGACCTCTTCATCGATGGTCGCGACAAAACTGTTTCGCGCCGCCATCGCGCGGCCCCAAGAGTGCAGGTCCCGCGCATCGATATCCGCCCAGGCTTCCGTCTGCTCGACGGTGTAGTCAGCGGATGCCGTTTGGGTCACCGCGGCGATGAAGACGGCCAGCGTGCTGGCGGCATCCAGCTCGGTATAGGGGCGCACCTCCATCGAAGCGTGCTCACGATTCGCGGATGCAGTCACGCGACTAGCATCTCACTCGGGCTCGTGTGCGTCGGTGCCCCCTTCGGCCACACCCGACCCCAGTGGATCATTCCCCACGGCGGCATGATCACGCTCGACGCGACAACCCAGTCGGTCGCGGCCGACTACAGCTGACCGCCTCGTCCTAATGCGGTTCAGCACATGC